>CAZCLS010000527.1:0-3262 GCA_964499565.1 uncultured bacterium | reverse complement strand
CTGTGCCGTTTTCAATTACTGAAACGTATACCTCATGTGAATTCAGAATGAAAGTTGTAAATAATATTGATCTATGGCTGGATGAAATCATCATAACCGACATCTCTATTTCCACAAAAGATCTTTGAGTAAAATTCCAGTAATCCGCGTATATCCCCCCCCTTCTCTTCCATTCCTCGATTATCCCACTTCATTTTTGGGTATAACAATGAATTTATGGTATTATATTTATAGTCCATTAACGAGAGACGTATCAGACACCCCTTATTGATTGGTTAAACAACCATATCTTCACTCAGTTATCCGGGAGGGAGCCATGCAGACACTAACATATATAACAATAGTATTACTTTTGGTCAGCAGTTCTATTCGTGTCTATGGCGATACTGTCCCCGCCGTAATCAACACCGATACTGTTTTCCCGGCTGGATCTCACACGGTCCTTTCAAACACGCTTGTTCCGGATGGTATAACCCTCACGTTCCAAGGGCCTTCAACCGTTACATTTCAACAGGCAAACGGATCTATCATTGTTGACGGTTCGCTGGTGGCTGACGGCACTGTGTTCATGGGCCAAACCGTAAACGACCGCTGGGGCCGCTTGTTCATGAATCCCGGCAGCACCGCTGTATTGATGAATTGTGAGTTAAATTATGGCGGTGGAGATGTTTTTCCTCCGCCCGACATATCTAACGCAATGCTGTTCGGCCATTCCGCCTATGTCATCGTTTCAAATTGCGTGGCTCGAGATCCGCGGGGTGACTCTTTTGCCTTTCTTGGCGGTTCAATTGTGTGTGTAGACAATACAATCGACACCGTAGGCGGCGCGTATATCTTTCATGCAATATTACTTTCCGGAGGAGCTGAAACACCGTTATCATGGTATTCAACGCGCAATACTGTTACCGTCATCGGAACAGGATTGGACGGTATCAGTGTTCAGGGAACCTTCACTCAAAACATCAGTATTAACGCGTTTAACGACCAGAAAATGCGGTTTTATACGGTGAATATCACTAACGCGAACCTAACCCTGTTTCCCGGTACATATGCTGGTTTTCATGATTTGCATACTGAACTGCATCTGTGGAATGGCAGTAAACTGTATGTGAACGGCACCTCTACAACACCGGTTATTCTTTCCGAATATGATCTCCAGCCGACCATGGCCAACCGCTGGTATGGTATTCAACTGCATAACGGCAGTGCCGGCTATATTACCTGGGCCTCTATCGAACGGGCAAAAAATATTACTCTAAATGACAGCAGTCTGGTTCTTTCCAACAGTTACAGCACCGGTCCTGCCAGCCATGCGATAACCGCGTCAAATTCTACTATATATGCCTGGCACTCATCTTTTACCGAAACGGTTGACAATACGATAACTCTCGCTGCAGGCACCAAAGCAATTTTTACCGCGTGTTCATTTTTCAACAATAATCCACCGTACTCGTATGCTTTGTATCAGGACTCATCGTGTACGACAGACGCCCGCTACTGCTGGTGGAACGCAGCTGACGGCCCCTATCCCTTCGGAGATTATTATAATGAAAGGATTGCAACCAATGGTTTGTTGAACGTCTTCCCCTGGCTGGCTGCCGCGCCATTCTCCCAGACTAATCCGCCCGATATCCAGATCACCTCCCATGCCGTTGACCCGGTATTGGTATCCGCTCCGTCCATTCTGCTTTCCGGTACTGTCGTTGATGACGGCTCCATTGACCGGATAGAGTTCCGTAATCTCAGAAGCCCGGTCACCGGTCTCGCGAGTATATCTGACACGACTAACTGGCATGCCAATGTCTGGCTTTTCAATGGTAATAATCAAATCGGTCTCTATGCGTACGACACCGAGGGCAATGTCACCCCGGTCGGTATTATTGTTGAATGCACCGGTTCGGGTGTGTACAGCGGTGGAACCGATTCGCCTGTTATTGATCCGCTCCCCGGAATAATACATGTGCGTGAAGGCGCTCCCTGCCGGTTCCGGGCGGTAGCCGCTTCGCCTTCAGAACCGGCCAACCTGTTTTACTGGGCCGATCATGTTCCGCCCGCAGCGACATTTAATCAGAACACGCGCGAATTCTACTGGCCGGCAGCCAACAGTGCCTGGGGTAATACCCAATTGTTAATATATGCGACGGACGGTACTCATATGACCATGTCGGCAGTTGATATATTTGTCGATTCGACTAAACAACCCTTTGTGTATAACTTTCCGTTCATGAACCAGACATTACCGGCCGCATATATAAATAACACTTATTTCCTAAAATTTGTCCCCGCGAATTTTTCCGGTCCGGCCGGCTGGTGGTTTGATATGAATGACACCCAGCCGGGCCTTACTTTTTCCACCGCGGGTATTATTTCAGGAGTGCCTTTTGGTAGTTACAGCCAGACGTTGCCGTTAGAGTTGTTTTACCATGACCAGACAATAGAACCGCTGACCCGTTCCATGGAATATTCATTCCCGGTATACAAAGAAGATCCTCCGTCTGATTTTCGGATTACCACGCACTATTTACCGTTTACCGTCAGTAACGCGGTGTATCAGGCTGCGGTCAGCGCGACGAACGGCTTTCCTCCGTATACATTCAGTGACGCGAGCGCCGTGCTCTCAACCTATGGTCTGACGCTGTCTCCCGAAGGCAATGTTTCCGGCACCTGTTCCGCGGACAGTGATATTGCCTGGACGTGCTATGCCATCGACGCGAGCAACCTGAGTGTATATGCAAATTTAGTAATTCCATCGATTGCCCCTGAACAGCAATTGAGATTAAATCAAGGCGCCAGCAAGCTCAAATTGAAAATCAGTTGGATTCCCGGCAAAACTGCAAAAGGCGGTTTTCAGCTTAAAATAAAAACGCCAGCGCCGCCGGGATTCAGCTTTACTAATTCATCTGTAGCGGTATGCATGTTAGGAATAACATTAGCCGACTCCGGAGAATTCACTGCTACGGCCTATAAGCCCGGCAAAAAACTGTTGTACAAACACAAAGAAGGCAAAAGCTTGCGGAAAATATCCGTTTCACTCTCGAGCAAAGGAGAAATTAAAGCATCCTTTCTGGTCAATAATGAAGACCTTACCCGCCTTTTCAGCCAGTACGGGATCGTTAATGAAGATCTTTCCGATCCTAAACAGGTTGCGTTACCACTCTGGATACGAATTGGTGGTTATTCAACGGCTACGGAATATGTACCGGTCGTTGTAAAATCGAAATTGAACAAAACCAGTAAAGGCAGCGCGAAATGGTAGGCCGGG
>CAZCLS010000526.1:1492-3263 GCA_964499565.1 uncultured bacterium | reverse complement strand
CCGTGTTCCGTACCTGTACCTATGCCGATGCACCTAAGGTTGAAAAAACGTCAGACCAGGAAACCCTGCTGATTTTAGGAAGCGGGAATTCTATCCTTGCTGATGGAGCCGAAAGCGAATACAGCATTGCCGAAGCTGTGCGAGAGTTTCACGCTCTCGGTTCGCGCTGCGTTCTGATAGCCCCCAATCCTCTGCACTTAGCGGATGAAGCCGATGTGCCGGTAAAACACTATCTTGACGCGATTGAACCGGAAACGCTCAGAAGTGTTGCCGCTCACGAAAAACCGGCCGGCATTGTGCTACAGTTCAGTGAGTGCTGCAGCCCGGAACTGATTGCCTGTATCACTGAACTGAACATACCCGTGTTAGGCACCAGCATCAAGGATATTGAACGCATGCGCAAACGCGACCGTCTGCGCGTTATGCTGCAGAAACTTAACGTGCGTCAACCGGCTCACGGTGTAGCCGGAAACGCCCGCGAAGCATATACCTTTGCCCAGGATATCGGTTATCCCGTCATCGTGCATCCCGCCAATCCGGTCCATCTCCCGCGGATTGCCATCTGGTACGACCAGGCTGAAGCGCGCCAGTTTCTCGAACAGGCCCCCAGCTTGTACGAACTATACCCGATTGCCGTTGAAAAATTCCTGGAGGACGCGCGCGAATTCAATCTGGATGGTATTGCTGATGGTGAACAGTTCAACCTGGCCGGCGTTGTCGAATACGTGGAAGAGGCCGGCATTAATGCTGCTGACAGCGCTGCCGTATGGCCGGTACGGTCAATTTCTCCCGAAATACTTGACCACAGCCGCCAGCTTGCTGCCAGCCTGGTTAAGGAACTGCATATCCACGGTATCATCGGCATTAAATTTGCCGTGCGCGGTGATGAGCTGTTCCTGATTGATCTCCAGCCGCGTGTGACGCGCTGCACGGTTCTGCTGCACAAGCTGACGGGCTGCAGGCTGATTCCTCATGTCGTGCGAGTATTAGCGGGCGCCTCTTTGGCCGACCTGGAATGGTATGAAGCTGCCGGCGATTATCGCGCGGTGCGCGCGCCGGTATACGCCTTTAAACATTTTCCCGCCTGCAGCGCACTGCTGAGTCCTGAAAAATGCTCCGTGGGTGAAGCGGTCGGCATCGATCAGTCTTTCGGTATTGCCTATGCCAAAGCCCTGACCGCCGCCGGTAATGTTCTGCCGACTAAAGGTACTGTCCTCTTAGCGGTGGCCGACCGAGACAAGGAATTTATCATTCCCGTCGCAAAAAAACTACGCTTTCTAGGTTTCTCCATTCTTGCTACCGAAGGCACTGCCCGTGAACTCCTCAATGTCGGCGTGCCCTTCGAAGAAGTCCATAAAATCCATGAAGGCCGACCTAACGTGATAGACCGGATCATTGACGGTGATATTCACTTGATAATCAATACTCCCGGCGGTAAAGCCAACCGCATTGCGGAAGACCAGATGCGCAAGAAAGCGCTTGAACACGGCATCCTGGTTATTACGACGATTTCCGGCGCCTACGCCGCGGTTGAAGGCATTGAGGCATTTATGCAGCACGGCTTTGACGTGACTTCCGTTGAAAAACATCAGAGAGAACTTCGTTTTCAACGTGAAATCCGCTTTGAACAACAGGAAACGTTTAATTTCGATACGTGAGTCGCATTCTAACAGAAATCCCCGGTACCAATGGACTATTATTGTATTACCCGGCATGACGCGGCGTATCCCGCGAGTCTTTCGGCATTAATGGGACCCGATGCCCCCTCCGC
>CAZCLS010000526.1:0-1392 GCA_964499565.1 uncultured bacterium | reverse complement strand
AGCATCCTGGAGCGCGGCGCCCAGCCGATCACCGCCAAAGACATCGATTCCCTCTGGGCTCGAATAATCTCTCAACCAGCAGAAGGGGACCTGCCCGAACTACAGGTGTAGATTAACCATTATTATAAAAAGACCCCGGTGGGTTTATCCCGCCGGTGAATCAGTTTATCTTCTCCCTCCTGCAACACTATCGCCCGGGCAGTCACTGCTCCGCCGGCTTTAAGGGGAGCCACCCACTTGTCAACTTGTTACAATCTTGGATTCCGACCGGATCCCTTAAAGCATGATTACTACTGACTACCCAAAATAAGAAGTAATAATACCAGCGCTCATGTATACCTCATTCACCCCCGGGATGAACCCGGAGGGGTCTAGTTGAGTTGCCAGAGTTCAGGGTTCAGGATTCAGCAACCTTATATCTGTACTTTTAATATCTCTCTCCATCAGTGGCCGGGGATGGCCACCCTCCATTCCTCCATTCCTCCATCCTCCATCCTCCATCCTCCATCATCCATCAACCATCATCCATCATTTAGGTCCCTTTGGTCCCTTAGGTCCCTTGCGCAGACTATCCCCCGCACAACACTATTGCTCACAATAAACACACGAAATCACTACTTCATTTTTACGCTCTTTTGCCGACCGAAGCGGCATAGGCCAGGAACGTTGTTTCGCCATCAAGGCCGAGTGTACTGTTAACTTCCTCATCATCAAACGATCCGATGGCACACACACCGCACCCGATACTCTCGGCCGCCAGGTACAGGTTCTGGCAGATGTGACCCGCGTCGAGCAGAATATAGCGGTACCCCCGCTCGCCGAATTTCCAGGTCATACGCTCCGCATGACAAATCCACATGAATGTCACCGCACTGGTTGTCGGCAGAATTATGTTCCTGAAACCATCAATAAGATCGGTTATGCGGTCCTGCTCATACGCCAGATTCAACAGGGCATGTTCTGACGCGCAATACCGGTACATTCCCGGTTCTACGCCATCCATCGTATTAACCAGCAAACGTGTTTCAAACGTGTGCCGCCCGCCGGCCGACGGAACAGTCCGCATGCTTTTACCTGCACTATCGGTCTCCTGAATTCCCTGGGTGGCCCACAGCAGAAAAGATAGTTCCTTCAGAGAAACCAGTTCCCGGCTGTAACTGCGCAGCGTGCGCCGCCCGTCAATCAACTGTTTCAACTTCACGTTCGTATCCGGCAGCGATTCAACGGCCGGCAACGCGATCAAGCCTTCCGTTTCATCAAAAGTTTCTTCAGACGGCGGCACGGGAACACCCTGCTGCTGTGGTGTATCGCCTCCCGCATCAATATATGTTTTCCGCCAGAATTCCTGTCCGATTGATTCAGTCATTGTCGTGCTCCGGTATCCTATGTTAC
>CAZCLS010000525.1:0-3272 GCA_964499565.1 uncultured bacterium | reverse complement strand
CCGTTACCGCGCCGATGTTCTCACCGACTGGGCTATCGAATACCTTGGCAACCGCACTTCTACCAAACCTTTTTTTCTGTTTTTATCATATATCGAACCTCATCACCAGAACGATCATAACCATTATGAAGGCCCTGAAGGTTCAAAGGAACGTTTCAAAGACTTTGTTGTCCCGGGCGACCTGGAAGGCACCGGGGGTGACTGGCGTGAAGAATATCCCGACTACCTCGGCTGTATCAACAGCATCGATCACAATCTAGGCCGACTGCGCTCCGAACTCGAAAGACTGGGTATCGCCAATGATACCGTCATTATCTATACCAGTGACCATGGCTCGCATTTCCGTACTCGTAACAGTGAATACAAACGCTCCTGCCATGAAAGCTCGATTCATATTCCGCTGATTATCAACGGCCCGGGTTTTAAAGGCGGTACCGTTGTTGAAGATTTGGTCAGCATAATAGATTATGCTCCTACCATCATCAAAGCGGCCGGAATTGAATCACTCGATGGCATGCATGGCTTTCCTCTACAAAACCTGGCTGCCGGAAAGAAGGGCGGCAGACCTGAAGAAGTCTTTGTGCAGATCAGTGAAAGTCAGTGCGGCCGCGCCCTCAGAACCCGAAAATGGAAATACAGCGTGGCTGCCCCGCGCACTAATGGATGCGATTCCGCGTTCTGTCCGGTCTATGTTGAAGAATTTCTATACGATCTGCATAACGACCCGCACGAAAAAAACAACTTGGTCAGCGTTCCAGCTTATGCTCTCATTCGCGCCCAGCTGCGCGAACTGCTTAAACAACGCATGACCGCAGCCGGGGAAGCGAAATTCGATATACTGCCGTACCAATCCGAGTGATCCGCCGCACTCACTGATTCAGTGTTCACCTCTATCCCGCTCACTCATCGAGTGAGAACCTGGGATAAAAATGTCTTTTTACTTTCGTGCTCCAGTCAATCGAAAGAACCCGGTGGTACACGCCGCTGGCGGTACGCCAGTGAATCAGTTTATCTTCCACAAAACTGCATGTCCTAACATTCTCCCGGGTTGTCAGTCAGTCATATGCTTCAGGGGTATCACCCGGATTGTCTGCTTGTTTCATGCACACGACCTGTCCGGCTTTCGACGGATTCCAACCGGTTCCCCTTCAATCATGCTTATGACTGACTACCGCGTGTGGAGAATTGGAATGCCAGCGGCTTCAATGAAACTCATTCACCTCCGGGATAAACCCGGAGGGGTCTTATTCTGAAATAGCTTGCACAACCGGCCTCATCGAGACCGGCTACAATTTAGTTGTCGGGGTTCAGGGTTCAGGATTCAGGATTCGGAATACACCAATCGAAATCCAAACCGAAAATTTTCATATTCGCCAAACAACCAAATGAAATTTCAATAGTCCCAATTTCCAGCAATCATTTATAAAATCAGTCGCCCGACTGATTTTCCTCCGGCATACTGGAAATATATTTGCACTTTCGTTATAATAATTTTCTATGATTAAGCACGCATCTCAACACAACGCCAAAATAACTGCTTCGCACTCCTCCGAAACGTTGCGAGACGCCCTCGAACAGCATTTCGGCTTCCGCGCTTTCCTCGAAGGTCAGGAAGAAGCCGTCCAGGCTATTGTCGATGGTCAGGACATCCTTATCGTCATGCCTACCGGCGGCGGTAAGTCTCTCTGCTTTCAATTGCCCGCCTTAGTGCTCGAAGGTGTTACGATTGTCGTATCGCCGCTGATCGCTCTCATGAAAGACCAGGTCGATAGTCTAATCGCCAAAGACATTCCGGCAACCTTTATCAATTCGTCTCTGCCGGATGGAGAAATCCAGCACCGCATTACAGGCATGACAAAAGGCGATTACCGTCTGGTTTACATCGCCCCCGAGCGTTTCAAAAGCGAACGCTTCGTTCAGGCGCTGTCACCCCTTTCGATTGCCTTGTTTGCGATTGACGAAGCCCACTGCATTTCCCAGTGGGGACATGATTTCCGGCCTGATTACCTGCGCCTCGGTGCTGCACTCGATGCACTTGGCCGGCCCCAGGTTGCGGCGCTGACCGCTACGGCTACTCCCGATGTGCGCGATGATATTATCGCCCAGTTAGGCCTCGGACGTAACGGCCGCACCTCCCCGCGTATCCTGGTCTCCGGTTTTGCCCGACACAACCTTACCTTTGTCGTCACCCGCGTTCAGAATAATGAAGCGAAATTTAACCGGATCGCCAACGCCGCTAAAACATTGGGTACCGGTATCGTGTATTGCGCCACCCGCAAAAATGTCGAGCGCGTGTCTCAGGAGCTTTCCACTCTCGGTCATTCCGTAGTCGCCTATCACGGCGGCATGAATGATGAACAACGCTCCGCGGCCCAGGACGCGTTCATGAGCAAAAGCTCTCCTATCGTCGTTGCGACGAACGCCTTCGGTATGGGCGTCGACCGCGCCGATGTGCGCTTTGTTATCCATTTCGATATCCCCGGCAGTGTTGAAGCCTATTACCAGGAGGCCGGGCGTGCCGGGCGCGATGGTGAATCCGCCTGGTGTGAATTGCTGTATAACTTCGCTGATGTCCGTACCCAGCAGTTTTTTATCGAAGGCTCCAATCCCACCCGCGATATTTTATCCGATGTGTATGATACCGTCTGCTCTCTCTGCGCGGACGAACCGGTTGAACTGCCGATTACAAAGATCGCAAAAAGCACTCCCTCTACCCGTAATTCCATGGCGGTCGGTTCGGCCCTGTACCTGCTTGAGCGCGCCGGCGTTATTCAGCGCGAATACGCCCCCGGCAGCCGCACCTATACTACCAGCTTAGTCATGCCGCTCAAATCGTTCGATTCCCTTGATATTGATTATGATTACCTGGATGCCAAACGCCTGCGTGATGAAGATAAACTCAACCGGATGATCGCCTATGTCGAGCACCACCAGTGCCGGCATCATTACATTCTGAATTATTTCGGCGAGACCGATGCGCAGTCATACTGTTCAGCCTGTGACTACTGTATCGCGCGCAGCCGCGGCATCGTGCGTCCTCCCAGCGCCGAGGAAACGGTTCTGCTGCAAAAAACACTCAGCGGTGTCGCCCGCCTCGACGGCCGCTTCGGTCGCGGGCGTATTACCCAGGTCTTAACCGGATCTCACGCTAAAGAAGTCCTGGACGCGGGACTCGACCGGCTTTCTACCTACGGCATTCTCTCCGAAGAAAAATCGGACTATGTCTGGGCCCTTATCGAAGCGCTTATCAGGGCTCAATGCATTGCCGTTTC
>CAZCLS010000524.1:0-3282 GCA_964499565.1 uncultured bacterium | reverse complement strand
GCATCCATGGAGCGACGTTTGCCTCGGAAGAATTGAGCGAGGAATCGGAAGCGAAGCGGTCATCGGTGCAGGTAGGAGATCCGTTCATGGAGAAGCTGTTGTTAGAGGCATGCCTGGAACTTTTCCAGACCGATTATATCGTCGGCATACAGGACATGGGAGCGGCAGGACTGACATGCAGCACATGCGAGACAGCGAGCCGGGGAGGCAGCGGGGTGGAGATAGACGTAGCGCTGGTGCCGCAACGGGAAACGGGAATGATACCGTATGAGATACTGCTGTCGGAGAGCCAGGAGCGGATGTTAGTGATTGTGAAGAAAGGGTATGAAGAACGAGTCCAGAAGATTTTTGAAAAATGGGATTTGCATGCGGAAGAGATTGGCCAGGTAACGACAGACGGGATTATGCGAGTGAAGTGGAACGGGCGGACTGTGGCTGAAATACCGGCCCGGGAGATCGCGGAAGACGCGCCATTATACAATCCGCCGTCGAAGCGTCCGGGGTACATTGACAATGTACAGTCCTGGACGCTGAAAAATTTAGACGAAAAGACTGAATATGGAGATAATTTGCGGTTATTGCTGGGCGAACCGACGATAGCCAGCAAAGGGATAATATACCGGCGCTACGACCACATGGTACGTACGGGCACGGTGGTACTGCCAGGAAGTGACGCGGCGGTATTCTGGCTGAGGGAAGCTGATAAATATCTGGCACTGGCATCGGACTGCAACGGGCGGTATTGTTATTTAGACCCAAGGATGGGGGGAGCTGCGGCAGTGGCGGAAAGCGCCAGGAATGTCGTCTGCGCGGGCGGGCAGCCGCTGGCATTGACGGACTGTCTGAATTTCGGCAATCCACTGAAGCCGGAAATATACTGGCAGTTCTGTGAAGCGATCGAAGGCATGACGGAAGCATGCCGTGTGTTTGAGACGCCGGTAACGGGAGGAAATGTAAGTTTTTACAATGAGAATCCCGAGGGGGCGATCGACCCGACACCGCTGGTGGTGATGGTTGGGCAGATAGCGCGCAAGGAAGACATAACGACTCAATGGTTCAAAGAAGAAGGAGATTTGATATACCTGCTTGACGGAGGCCAGGAGGATCCGATATACGGGATGGGGGGAAGTGAATATTTACGGCGGGTGCACGGATTAAAGACGGGCAAACCGGTATTGGATTTAGTAAAAGAAAAAGCGATGCAAAACGCCTGCCTGGTGGCCATAAGGGCTGGAATAATCAAGTCTGCGCACGACTGTTCCGAAGGGGGATTGGGAGTAACACTGGCTGAGAGCTGTTTCAGCGAGCCATCGGATTCAGTAAGAAAAACGGCGCACCGGATCGGGGCGACAATAGAGGCGGGAGAGCTCAGCGGGCGTTATCCGCGTACAGACGCGCTGTTATATGGCGAGCAGCAGTCACGGATCGTGGTTACGGTGGGAGCGGGAGATGAAGAAAGCTTAGAGCAGACAGCGGGGCAGTATGAGATAGGAGTATACAAGATCGGGGTAGTGGGAGGAGACCGATTAACGATCAAGCTTAACGGTAAGCAGATAGTAGATGAAGAGGTAGATACGCTTAAAAAAATCTGGACAGAAGCGCTGCCGGGCTACTTTTCCTCAACGGGACAGGAAGGTTAACACAGATGTTGGATACGGACACCATTCTGATGAAGCATAGAAATAATGAAGATGACAACAGCTGCCCGCGGGAAGCCTGCGGTGTATTTGGCATACATGGCCATCCGGACGCGGTGCAGTTGACCTATTTCGGATTATTTGCGCTACAGCACCGGGGGCAGGAGAGTGCCGGGATTGTTGTAAAGAGCGAGGGACATTTGCTCGGGTACACAGGGATGGGCCTGGCCAGCGAGGTGTTCACGCCGGAAATCCTGGAAAAATTGGCGGGTGACACGGCGGTAGGGCATGTGCGATACTCGACAACGGGTTCGAGTAACGCGAAAAACGCGCAGCCGCTGCTGGTTGATTACGCGCGCGGGCAATTAGCAGTAGCACATAACGGTAACCTGGTTAACGCCTGGTCGCTGCGCAAGGAGTTGGAGTCATCGGGATCGATATTTCAAACCACGACAGACAGTGAAATAATCATCCAGCTGATGGCGCGTCCGTACGCGGGCACATTTGAGGATGTGTTAGTGAATGTGATGCGGCGGATACAGGGTGCATACAGTCTGGCTCTTTTAACTCCGGAAGCGATGTACGGGGTACGAGACCCTCACGGTTTCAGGCCGTTATCGATCGGGCGCTTGGAAGGGGCGTATGTACTTTCATCCGAAACGTGCGCGTTCGACCTGATCGGGGCTGAATTTATCCGGGATGTAGAGCCGGGAGAAATAGTGGTAATAGACTCGAAAGGACTGCGTTCGATCCATTTCGGGCGGGCCTGCGAGCCGCGCATGTGCATATTTGAATATGTTTATTTCGCCCGGCCGGACAGCAAAGTATTCGGGCGTACGGTACATTTAGTACGGAAAGAATTGGGACGGCAGCTAGCCAAAGAGCATCCGGTAGAGGCAGACATCGTGATCTCGGTACCGGACTCAGGCAACTCGGCGGCAATGGGTTTCGCGGAAGAAAGCGGCATACCCTATGAGATGGGGTATATCAGGAATCATTATGTCGGCCGCACGTTTATTGCGCCATCGCAATGCGACCGGGATATCAAAGTGAGGGTGAAGTTGAATGTGATGCCGGAAGTTGTGGCCGGGAAACGGGTAGTGATAGTAGATGACTCGATAGTCCGGGGAACGACGACTTTTTCACGTATCGTAGAGTTGAAAAAAGCCGGGGCGAAGGAAGTCCATGTACGCATCAGTTGCCCGCCGACGAGGTATCCATGTTATTACGGAGTGGACCTGCCGTCGAGGGATCAGCTCATAGCGGCACGGCATACGGTCAAAGCAATCACAGATTTTCTGAATGCCGATTCACTGGGATATTTGAGTGAGGCGGGAATGATAATGGCATGCGGGGGTGAGCGCACGTTTTGTTTAGGATGTTATGACGGAAGGTATGCTGTACCGATAGACGAAGCGCCAAACAAGGAGATTATGGAAACCGGGAGAAGGCCCGCATACCATGAACAGGTTAAGGAAAAAGAATCGGCTCAACCTCTTGAAAAAGGAAGCAAAGAGAAGCATGATCTGCAAGCTGAAGACGCATCAATAACGGAAGCGGCGGTAGAGAGAGACTTCGCTGAGGGTCGGAAAAACGAAGGTCGGTCGGTGGAAGAAGAGGCGCTAGTGGGGCATGAGCCGGTGAC
>CAZCLS010000523.1:0-3297 GCA_964499565.1 uncultured bacterium | reverse complement strand
GCTGACACTCCGGGTGAATCCCCCTGAAGCATGCGGTAGACTGACTGCCCGGAAGTGCGCGGGGGAAGGAAATCTTGTACAAGACAAACTGATTCACCGGTGAGGGAAGCTCACAGGGGTCTTTAATGAAGATGGATGATGGAAGATGGTTTTTGCTGAACCCTGAACCCCGAACCCTGACAACTAAATTGTAGCCGGTCTCGGCGAGGCCGGGTGAGCAGGCTTTTTCAGTAGACAAGTAGGCAATCCGGGTGGTTCCCCGGGATGCAGGTGACAGAATGACTGCCTGGGATAATGTGGAGTAATGTGCAGGGAATAGCCAGGGTATTAGTAAAATCGGGCAGATTTGCTATACTATATATTTACATTTTGTGAATGTGACCAGTTGGAACGTTGAACGAGAAATAAAAAGGAAATTGAGAATGGAGTGCAAAGGTAAGAATGGCTTGTGTATAGTTCTGGCAATCAGCCTGTGCGGTTGCGCCGGAAATTCGGGCAGACAGGACGTGAAAGCAGTTCCCGTGTATACCGCGCCGTTAGCACGCATAGAACGGGATGTCAATCAACCGTTTCCAATCGACCCGAACCAACCGTTTCAGCTTGGGCTGGGGCGGGGCAGCTGGGAGACAGGATTGAATACGATCCTTATCAGACAGGATGGAGCTGTTATACTGTACCGGCTGCATCATGATACCAAGGCTGGAATCGCGAGAAGTTTCTGGGGGAAAGGGGTAATGCAGATAGATGAGGACAGCATAGAAGAGATACTTGAATCGCTTAAACAGCATAACATAATGCACATGGCACAAGGATATTACGCGAAAGAAACAGGCGGCAGCCAGTGGATATTTTTGGCAAATCAGGAAAAACGAAAAAAAACGATATTTTGTGACAATCATATACCGGAACGGATGCAACAGTTTGCGGCGGAGCTTGACGCGATTCTGGAAGATGAAGGCTTGAAAAAAGTCACTTGGGAGATCGTTGCAGGAGAGTACGCGGGGTATCACGATGACATATTCTGGAAAAGCATAGAAACAAGCAGAACGGGAGAACAGAGCACCGGAGACGAGTTATGAAAGAAGGCCGGAAGAAGTTGAGCAAGAATGTCGTACTAATGGGATTCACATCATTTTTTACGGATATATCATCTGAAATGATCTATCCGCTTCTGCAGGCGTTTGTGAGCATGATATTTGCTTCGCAGAAAGTGCTGCTTGGACCGGTGCTGGGAATAATTGAAGGTATAGCGGAATCAACCGCGAGCCTGTCGAAAGTATTTGTCGGTTATTACTCGGATAGGATACAAAAAAGGAAAGGGCTTGCGATAACAGGCTACGGATTATCATCCATAGCGAAGATTCTGTTATTTCTGGCGCGGTTCGGCTGGTGGTATGTGTTACTTTCACGCTTTTTTGATCGAATCGGGAAAGGTGTCCGGACCGCTCCGCGTGACGCGCTGATAGCGGAATCGACACCGCAGGAAATCCAGGGAAAAGCATTCAGCTTTCACCGGGCGATGGATTTTGCGGGCGCGTTCATAGGTGTGCTTGTCTGTTACGTGGTCAGTCTGCGATTTATAGATCCCGTCACGAAGAATTTAAAGGACTTGCAGGCGTTCTATATTTTGTTCATGATCTCGATCATTCCGGCAGTGATCGGGGTGGCATTTCTATTTTTCGTTAAGGAGCGTGCAGCAGCAAAGAGAGGGAACAAACCGAAACCGAACCTTGACATACGAAAATACGATAAAAACCTGAAACTCTTTTTCCTGGTTCAATTCATTTTCACGCTGGGTAATTCCTCAAATCAGTTTCTGCTGCTGCGGAGCATGAACCTGGGATACGCGCTATCGAGTGTGATATTGATGTACATGCTGTTCAACCTGGCGACATCACTGACAAGCACGTATTTCGGCTCGTTATCCGACAGGGTCGGGCGCAAGAACATGCTTGTGGCGGGATATCTGCTGTACACCGTTGTGTACAGCGCGTTCGGGTTGATCACGCATCAGACTAATGTGCTGTTATGGGGATTCTGGCTGCTGTATGCTGTGTATTATGCCATGACCGAAGGGGTCGAAAAGGCGTTTGTTTCAAGTTCCAGCACCCCTGAATCGAAAGCGACGGTATTAGGATTCTATCATACGATCATCGGCATCGGCCTGTTACCGGCGAGCATTATAGCGGGGTTTCTTTTTTCACTGCATCCGAGCGCTCCGTTTCTATTCGGTGGGAGCATGAGTTTAGCGGCTACGGTAATACTGTTTTTCTCAGTGCGGGAACAAAAACCAGAATTACATTCACAACAAGCACTGAACTGAGTTGCAACCAATGACGCATACCATGGAGGAACACAGATGAAGCATGAAATTACAGCACAGGAACTGGACACGGGACGATTTATCGAGGAAAACGTTGAAGCAATCGCGAGAGCGGTGGGGGAAGGAACTGCCATCAACGCTCTTTCCGGCGGAGTCGATTCATCCACGGTCACCATGCTCGGGCATCGGGCGTTGGGCCCGCGGTTGCGGACAATATTTGTTGAAAACGGCCTGATGCGCGCGGAAGAGGCGGAACAGGTAGCGGGTTTTTTCCGTGAGCTTGGCATTACGGTTGAAGTAATAGATGCCCGGGACGAATTTTTTGCGGCGCTGAAGGGGATCACCGATCCGGAGGAAAAGCGCGAGGCGATTACTCAGACATTTTACAAAAAAGTATTTGGCCGGCTGGTCAGGGAAAGTGGGGCGAAATTTCTGCTGCAGGGAACAATTCTGACTGATATTGACGAAACGGTAGCCGGAATCAAGCGGCAGCACAATGTATTTGAACAGCTTGGCATCGATCCGCAGGTGGCATTCGGTTATAAGATACTTGAGCCGTTGATTCAGCTTCGCAAGGATGGGGTGCGCAAGGTTGGGGAAGCCCTGGGATTGCCGGTCGCATTGTTTGATAGAATTCCTTTTCCCGGCCCGGCACTCGCGGCACGAGTGATAGGTGAAGTAACGCCGGAGCGGATTGAAACCGTACGCGCAGCCACGGTTGTAGTCGAACGGCTGCTTAAAAGCACCGGGGCGTTCCAATACATGGCGATTCTACATCAAGACCGGGTAACAGGTATGCGGGATGGAAAACGAGATTTCGGCCGGCAAATCGAGGTGCGCTGTTGGGACAGTCTGGATGCCCGCACAGCCACACCGACCAGGCTGCCGTTTGAAATCCTGGAGCAAATAGCCGGGGATATCGTCAGTGAAGTGCCCGGTGTCGTCAGTGTAACGTATAACATTACGACAAAACC
>CAZCLS010000522.1:0-3298 GCA_964499565.1 uncultured bacterium | reverse complement strand
GATAGTAACGTGCTGGAAGTGAGGGATATGGACTGATTCAAGACCTGACCCCGGGGGATTGCCTTGGGAATTGATGGATGTTTCAGAAGCGCATGGTAAGGTATCGTAAAATAATTGTTTTATCAAAAAATCTGTGCTACACTTTTTCTATAACGCGAACTAAATGTTTACTCTATCAATGGAGGGTGCAATGAAACGTATCATTACAGTGTCTATGGTGATCGCATGTTTTGCCGTTTTACAATTATGGGCCGACACAACGGTAACGAATTATATGTCACTCGACTGGCCGACAAACGCGGCAGTGGCGACAAATCCATACGGCAACTGGGTATATGCCTATGGAACAAATGGTAACCGGCAACTGCCGTATATTTTGTTTGATCAGTATAAAGGAGTAGGATTCTGGGACGGATGGGTTACCAACTGTCTTGATATCGGGGCTACGAACATGAACCAATGTATCTGGTACCTTGACCAGGGAGGGAAATTACCGGCGGCAGGATTAGATGAATATTCTTTCAACGGGGAAACAGGCGAATATAATCCGAACGACACGTGTGTGCAGTTGTTTACGGGAACCAACGGGCAGAATACATCGGTAGGATGGACAGCACCGACGGAAGGAACCGTTGATAAGATATATATTCGCTGGAAAACATTTTCGTATTGGTTCAGTCCATGGGCGGTACAAACGAATGCAGCCAATGTGTATCTGGATCATGTAAGGGGCAACACAATACTTAACACGCTGCATATATTTACAAACAACTATACTCATGACTACTGGGGACCGGTATCGACCATCCAGGTAACGACACCCTTTGATGTTGAGGCAGGAGATATAATATATATCAGTTTTATACAGCGAAATATAAAAGCATTCAATACATACTGGATATTCGGCCGGCGCTGGGACAGCGGCAACAATGATTCGTACATAGTATTTACGTCGAAGTTCACACCACCACTGGCGGGAGGGGGATGGCCCAAGAACGGACAAAACATGTATAACAGCGGGCAGAGTCCTTATAACACGCCGGCGGGAGTAACGGCGCCGACGGTACGGGTAACCTACACTCCTCACTGGGTTGCGCCGCTGAATCCAGGTGCATTAGCTGATCAGGCGGGGCGGACGGTATTAACGGAGGACCGGGTTATAGTAGCGTCAGCGGACATGACGCTGAAGAGTTTCAACCGACTGGACGGCTCACTGCTATGGAGTGTGCCGTTAGGGACACACGGCTGGCAATGGATGCAGTCGAGTACGCCACTGGTATCGGATCAGGGGATCATATATGTCGGCGGTGCAAATATGCTGTACGCATTCGACATGGACGGATCGCAACTCTGGAGCCAGGTAGTGGCGACCGGAGTAGACAGCTGGGTAGGTGGCAGTCCGGCGATCAGTCCCGACGGTTCGGTAGTATACTGCGCGGGTTGCTGTGACAACGACGGGTCGAAATTGATAGCAGCCGACACCCTTACGGGAGCGACTAACTGGGTGTATTCATTACAGGGCAGCAGTTGGGCGGCGCCGGCGGTGGGGCAGGATGGAACTATTTACATAGGTGGAGGAGTATCGTGGTCACCGGATCCGGTGACAACATATTTGATACAGGCCATACATCCGGATGGCACGCTTAAATGGGCGGCATCCAACGCGACGGAATATATCATGATGCAGAACGTGTCTTTATCGCCTGACGGGAGCATGGTATTATTCAATGATTTCAACGACAACGGCAGCAATCAGAGGCGGGTAACGGCGTTATCAGCGGCGACGGGGGCGTTGCTTTGGCAAAAAGAGGTAAGCAACGGAGGTGAATTTTTCCCGTCAATGGCAGTTGATGACAGCGGTGATATCTACTGCAACGGCGAGGATGGGTTTCGCAAACTGAGTGGAGCAGACGGAGCATATTTGTGGCAGAACACGAGTATATCGCGTGGATTCACTCCGGCGCTTTCGGCGGACGGGACAGTATGGACAAAGCCGGATAACGAGGAGAATCTGATAGGGCTTGACATGCAGACAGGGGCACGTATAGCGCAGATAGTGCTTGGGCCGGAATCGCTGGGCTGGACAACACCGGCGATAGGTGATGAAGGATATGTGTATATTTCGACGCGATCGAATCTGTATTGTCTTGCTCCGGTGGTGGAGACAGCGATAATAGACTGGTGCAACCTGCAATGGCCGCCGACGCTGTCGATGGTGTATGCCGGAGCACCGTCGGATAAAGTATACGGACAGGTATATATAGAGGGGGCAACACCAGAGCCGGGACCGACACCGGGTCTGCAGGCGTGGCTGGGTTATGGAGCACCAACGGAGAATCCGGATGAGGCGTCCTGGAACTGGATAACAGCGGACATTAATCCGAGCTATAGCGGCAATAACGATGAATATTATACCAACTTCTATTTTTCGCTGAGCGAGACGGGAACCTACGTGTATTGCTACCGGTACCAGTATGGCGGGCAGGCATATATGTACGGGCAGAAGGACGGTCCACACACATTAGAAACTTATGATCCGGACCAATCGGGGCAGATGACGGTGGTCGTACCTGAAGCGGGGACGATACTGACAGCGCTTGTGATGGCACTGCTTGCGTTGAGAAAGCGGAGATAGGAAAAGAGCGTGAGGAAATAAGCGAGTACAGCGGCGGGGTAAAACCCGCCGTTGTGCATAAAGGGGAGGAAGAAAATGTTTCAAAAAGCCATGGTATATGTTTCAAGATGAAATGGACTTCTGGGATAAACCGTGGTATACTTTTCACAGAAGATATTTGACAGAATTTAATGAGACGGGCTCCGAACTAGTTAAGGTTTCTGCTGATGTGAATGTGATAAAGGGAGTCCGTCTCATTTTATTACCCTAAATCCGCGATGGGATGGAACTGGACATTATATTTGTGATGTATCAGAAATATCACTGTAATCGTACATTGTAATGGCGACCGTAATCTTAGACCGAAAAGAGAGGACAGATGTATGATTACGATGGCGATTAGACATGAAGAAAAATCAACACCTAATGAGTGAACGTAAAAATTGCACATATCATCCCACCCTGACGGGTAGCCGTATGCACAGCATCTACCGCGTTGTGAGACACTTGGCGTATAAAAATACGCTCGCGTATCTCACGCCTTGTATCTACTGCACCTACGTCTATCGCGGAATTAGGGTTTCATGAAAGCTTGAAAATAATAATACATTATGATATAACTTGAATTATTTTGAATACAGATAACCAATAACTGACAGAAGAAACTAATGGCGACACAGAAGA
>CAZCLS010000521.1:0-3301 GCA_964499565.1 uncultured bacterium | reverse complement strand
TACCATACGATATCCGCCAGGGTGTGGAATACGTGCCGATCTTCATTCCCAGCTCGTGCACATAATCACACAATCCTTTCATGTCGGGAAATTTGTCGTTAGCCTGCAGAGCATACTCCGGCGGTGTCCGTTCCCCCTGCCAGCCGTCGTCTATATTGATGTATTGCCAACCGTGATTGACCAGGTCGCTGGTGACAAACGCTTCGGCACAATCCCGTACCTTCTGGTCATCGATCTGTACTCCCCAGACATTCCAGTGGTTCCATCCCATAGGCGGAGTCAGGCAAATCCTTTCTCCTATGACTATCTTTAATGGCCGCGTTGCTTCACCAACAGCATTTTTCGCGTATAGCACAGTTTCATATATGCCTTCTTTGATTACCGTTCCGGTTATGCGCCCGGTGCGCGGATTGAGCGTTAGTCCCTTCGGCAGGTTATCAGCACGAAAAACGATCGGTCGCGTGCCTGTCGCGGAAACAGTAAATAAAAATGGATTCCCCGGTCGGGCGCCAAATACTTTTGCGCCATGTATGCGTGGCTCCGGAGGAGGAGGCGGTGTCAGTATATACGGTTCGTCCGCTGCCACAAGCGTAACGTCATCCGGATCTCCCTGTATTGTCAACGCTGCTTCAGCCCAGTCGGCATGGTCGTCGCGGATACCGTCACCGCCATCATTGACATACAGTATCACGCGCCGCGCCAGAGTCAAATCTACATCAACCCGCTTGGCTGGTTCTCCCCCGCGCATTATTCCGCTCGAATATACCAGGTTCGAATCGGCATATACTTCGAACGCTACACTTCCCCGATCGGATTCGTCATCCACGCCTACCCAGGCCGTGAAGCGCAAGGCATTGCCTTGCACATCCAATTCCAACATACTTTCAGCATGAGTGCCCAATCCCGTCGCGTACTTTTTACCGCCAATGCTTAAGGGATTTCCGTCTACCGACATATCTTTTCGGGCACTGCCGAATCCCTGGTGCATTCCTTTTTCTCCAAGACCTCCTATCGGCATGCTGACAATTTCAACCGCTAATGAACATGATACTGCCATTGAAAAAATAATGGTTAGAAATATCTGAATTGCAGATGTTTTCATGGTACCTCCACAGTAATTGTTATAGTATTGCATCTCCTTCCTTATCTCATTCATCAAGGAAACGAAGAACTAATTCTTTTTTTACCATGTTTGAATCACGGTGATATATTGTAACATATCTCACCCTATTATTTAATTGTTAGATTGAAAAGGGTGATGAAGGCAGCTTTGTTTGTAGCACCCGCTGCTCCGAAGCGGGTGTCTCACACGTATACATGTAACAACCCAAATACAGAAGGGCGGCCACACAGGACCGCCCCTACACATTACTCCATCGGTGGCTGAGACAGCCACCCTCCATCACTCCATTACTCCATTACTCCATTGCTCCATCTTCCATCATCCATCCCTTTACCCCTCTCTCACCCACGTGATCATCTCTCCCTCTTCCCGGTTGGCCCACATGAAGTACGGTATCGCCGTCAGAACGTGCAGCAGCTCTTTGCCAGCCTCCTTTTCATATAATTCATCACCAACAGGTGCCAGACGTTTTGCACGAGCGCTGATCACCGGCACCCGCTGCCCGAACATTGTCCTGTTCTCCACCGTCAACTCAGCATCCTTCGGCAACATGACTGCATTCAAGTCTTTGCCGTTGTCCACTTCTTCCAGACAGAACACTACCGGCCCGCGCTGCAAAGCCACGCGTCCAGCATCCATCCGCACTTTCGGATTCGCATAGATCCGCTCAACAGGCATGGGAAACTCTAACTGTATTTTATCACCCGGTTTCCAGATACATGTAAGCCGGGCATAGCCGTTCTGCACACATTTCTTCAACGCCACCCGCCGGCTGTTTACTTTCACGATCGGCGTCCTGCACCAGCCCGGCAACCGTAACGATACCGTGAATTTCGCTTTCTTTTCCGGGGTGACTGTCATCTCTATCGTCTCTTTCCAGGGATACATGGTCTTCTGCGCGATGCGCACCGTCTGCCCGTCAAGCTCTATCGTCGCGGTGCCGTTCGCATACAAATGCGTGAATATCTCCTTGTCGGCCGTTGAATACATGTATCCGCCCAACGATGTCAGCAGACGCGCCAGGTTCGGCGGACAGCAGGCACAGCCATACCATTTCGGCCGCTGAGTGCTTCCCTTCGCAGCACCGGGAGCCGGATAGGATGCCAGCGGATTCTGGTAAAAGAAATGCTGGCCGTCCTGCGCAACTCCGCTGATTACTCCGTTATACAAAGCCCGCTCCATTACATCGGCATACTCGCTGTTCACTTCTAATTCCAACATGCGCTGCGCCCAGAATACCAGCCCGATCGCCGCGCAGGTCTCCGTGTAGGCCGTCTCGTTCGGCAGATCATAATCATATGTGAATGCTTCGCCATGATTCGTCGAACCGACACTGCCGATCACATACATCTGTTTCCGGGTAACATTATCCCATAATGTTTTCAGCGCCTTTATCAGCGAAGCGTCACCGGTCTCTATTGCCACATCTGTCATGCCGGTATACATGTACATCGCCCGCACAGCATGGCCGACCGCCACCGTCTGTTCTCTGACCGGCAGATGACTCTGACTGTATTTCCCGTCATCATGATTGCGCCAGGGTGTCGATTCTTCTTTGCGTGTTTTAGCTTCTTTCTCAAAATATCTCGGTTTTTTTCCACGCTCATCTATGAAAAATGCACTCAGCTCTAGATATTTCTTTTCTGCGGTTATCCGGTACAATTTTACTAATGCCAGTTCTATTTCCTGGTGACCGGGATACCCGCGCTTCTGTCCGCGTTTTGGTCCGAACAGTTTGTTGATCAAATCTATGTTCTTAATCATAACATCCAGAAAGGCGCGTTTGCCCGTGGCCTGGTAATAGGCTACCGCGCCTTCCAGCAGGTGACCAGCCACATACATCTCGTGCCAGTCACGCACATTCGTCCAGCGCTGCTCGCGGTCTTTCAGCATAAAGCGCGTATTCAAGTACCCGTCCTGCTCCTGCGCCTCTTCCAACAGAGCTATTACTTCATCACATTTCTGCTCCAACTCTTTGTCCGGATGCTTCATCAGACTGTACGCTACCGCTTCACACCATTTTCCGAAATCACTGTCCTGAAATACATATCCGTGAAACTCCCCCTTCGCTTCGCCCGCAGCGATTTTGAAGTTCTGGACCACACTGCTCTGGGCAGCATCTTTTACCCGGTCATTCATTACTTCCCATTGAAACGGCAGGATTATGTCCCGGGCCTG
>CAZCLS010000520.1:0-3303 GCA_964499565.1 uncultured bacterium | reverse complement strand
TGTATGACCGTTAATGCCAACGCGATTATTGACGGGTTTACGGTGAAACGCGGTTCCGAAATGTCATTCGGCGGGGGCGCAACATTAAATCACGGATTGATGCGCAATTGCCTTATAATCAGCAATAATGCCGTTTTTACCGGGGGAGGGGTGTTCTGCCTGAATGATGCCCGCATCGAATCTTGTTCTTTCAGGGCCAACCAGTCCTGGCTGGGAGGAGGGGTATCCGCCACGCATAATTCCAGCATCAGTAATTGTTTCTTCAGTTATAATTACGCCGGTGTGGGCGGCGGCGCCGCCATATTAGAAATCAACGCGCAGATCTACGACAGTCAGATCGTCTCTAATTCCAGTACCTGGAACGGCGGGGTGTTTCTGCGCTTCGGCGGCACTGCTGAAAACTGCCTTATTTCCGCTAACCAGGCCGGCGATGGCGGCGGCGGTGTACACTGCTTAGGCGGTGGCTTCGTTAATCGTTGTATAATTACTGACAATTCTTCCGATAATTCTATGAACCGGGGCGGCGGCGGTGTATTCTTTCATACCGCAGGCGGACGGATTGCAAACAGTCTTATCGCCGGCAACACCTCTCGCTGCAACGGCGGCGGCGCCAGCGTCTGGGAAGGCGGGGGAGAACTGATTAATTGTACCATCTCGGATAACAACGCCGCGACGAATGGAGGTGGTGTTTATACTGATGGTTCTACGCTTATCAAAAATTCAATTATGTATGGCAATACCGCCCGGCAAAACAATGAATATAATACTTCTGGCGGTCAGCCCGGTTTTGCCTATACCTGCACACATCCACTGCCGTCGGGAACCGGCAACCAGACGAACGATCCGTTGTTTGTGGCTTCAGGTTATATGGATTTCAGACTGCAGGCCGGTTCCGCCTGCATCGATGCCGGCCTTAATGCTGATGTGGTCGGTTCTCTCGACCTTGACGGCAACCCGCGTATTGAAGACAGCACGGTGGACATGGGCGCATACGAATTCATACCCGAACCGGGACTGATGATGATCACTATTCTGCTGGCGGGGTGCTTCCGGAAAGTGCTTGTTTCATAATGGATAGCACACCAGCCTTTTCAGGAGTCAGTTGTAGTGCCTTGGATGTTATATCGTTCTCTTTGAAATACTGGCAAAAGGAACGGCAGCAGTGCTAGTGCCGGAAACGCGAACAGACCGGTCAAAAAACATGCATTATTCGTTTTGGTTAGAATAGGAATGGTATGGTTGACGGCACATAAAATAAGAATGCTAATCATGGCCGCTCGAATCGGGATTGTTTTTCTGATAAGGGTATATGATCTGTCGTTTCCATTTCATGTCAAGCCTCTAATGCTCAGCTTCGGTCGGAATTACTCATTTGTCGCCATCTGCTGTAGTAGTTTGATAGTCTATGATTTCCATAATACTACGCCATTTATCCTTTCCATCGTTCCATCGATATATTTATATGCATATATCCATCCTACACCTGAGGTTTCACCCCGGTTCTAAGGGATTATCCCTTTTGCAGTATAGTAATCGCTCCATGCCTTGTGGCTCCATTCATACAATAGGCGGAACGCACTCTGCTGATCACCTTCGAACGCCCCATAAGGCACGTCAAAAGGAACGTACTTCCATTCTCCCTGCTGTCGGACCAGCCGTACAGCTTCAGAATCGAAGGTTCTTCCGCCCGGCTCCTTCGCCGTTAGCTGGTAAAGAACGAGTACCAGTGCACACTTATATTGGGTGCGAGAGCCGATTATGTCATAATCGAGTAAACTCCCATCTCCGAATGCGCTATCGATTTCCTTGAAATCCTTCATCCCCATCTCCGTAATCGCAACCCCATCAAGACTTGCGACCATGTTGGTAACGTCCTTTGGCATTTGCCCGGTCGCCACTTTCGCCTTCTCGTGGAACTTCGTAACAGTCACCACAGGATCGACAGAGTGTCTACCAGTCGCGCAACCCATGCTGAACGCCAACAACAAGGCGAAGGACATGAAGGCAAGTCGAATGCTCATTGTAAAAAGGTTTAACTAATGGTTATTTGCCTGTTTCAATCCGGCGACTGGTGTGCCAGATCGCCAAACCAAGACCCGCTACCATGATTGCCAGGGCAATACCCAGCACGACACGGGTATTTAACCATCTTAAAATATTTTTGCTCTGCGGAACGGTCGTATACGCCGGATTGTTCTCCACGGGTCCCGGCGACCATAGCGACGGCTGCACATTTCGACGCAATCCTTCCTGCAGGGCTGCTATGTCATATTTTGGCGGCGCCGCTGTTTCGTTGCCGCTGAACAACACGTATTGCCGGCCCGGCTCGGGCAGAAAATGCAGGCGGTATACCGGCCCGCGTGCATGAATGCCGGTCACGTTCAACGGAGGATTGTCATAATTATGGATAACCAGGCGGTAGTGCTTCCGGCGCTGCTCGGGGAAAGAAATGTGCAGCGATTCCCGGATGAATCCGCCAATGTGAATCTGTGATATCGTTTTGGTCGTAATCGTTTGCCACGTTTCGTCCCCCGGCCGGTTTTTATTAATTGCGGAAACCTGCAATTCAACAACGCGGGAAAAATTCATGTTTGAAACGTCAAGAGTAATATCAGTCAACGGCGGACGTTGAACCTGTAAGTCCAAAACCGTGTCCTGCCTTTTTATATCATTCGTTGCGGTCCATTCCACAACGGGATACTCGACCATTTCATCAGCCTGCGCCGTTCTCACTGTTTTGTTATACCAGGCTCGGACACGATCTATCCGGAACGCGCGTTCCCGGACTGTGGTGCTTTCCTCTTCACGCACAACTTCCCCCGCCCGCGTCTCGCGGGTAATACGTTTCAATGATGCCTGCTGTTCATCCGAAACCCGGTTTAGTACCAGTTTCAGATATCTGCTTCGCGTTTGGGCGGGAAGCTGAATGTCATGATTGCTGATGTCCATGTAGCGCGAGTAGTCGAAAATCAGCGCGTTTTCAACCAGCGCCTTCCACTGCACACGATCATTGCTGCTGAAGACCGAGACCGAACGCTCAAAATCTTTCAATGGTGTGTCAATGCTCAACACATCCGCCTTCGGTTCTTCTCCAATCAATGTGAGTTCGATGACCAGTAGATCATTTGACGCTTCAGTCAGCGAGAGAACGTCAAGCCCTTGCGGAACCCGCTCGGTCCATTCGCGCATAATCGTACCGCGCTTGATCAGGTAAGGTACCTCACTATTCTGTTGATCCGCCAGCCGCAGGTCCCTGAGATCATTCTGTGTTGTGTTATAGAGAGCGCTGTCCAGTGTAACCGC
>CAZCLS010000519.1:0-3304 GCA_964499565.1 uncultured bacterium | reverse complement strand
GCAACGCTCAAATATGTCAGTGAATTTCGGAATGCGAATGTAATTGAAACACTGAAATTAGAGAAAATGGAAACGGGGGAGTGGAAGTTAGGGGATTACAGTTTGAAATAATAGCAGAGTGGGCAGGATAGATTATCCAGCCGGTTAACAAACCTGTATACTGCGGATCAATTATACAAGGATTATGAATCGGACGGATCGGACGGATCGGTCCGATTCTGGAGGAAGCAGGCGTGGAATCGAACAGTATTGTGGTAGGGCAGTTCCTCTGGACTGCCATGTGGGAGCTTTCGAGATCGGCTGCAGGGGTTGCTGCATGTGGGTGAGTGCTTGGCAGTGGGCAGCCGGGACGGGCTGCCCTACTTCAGCGAGGCCGGCTACAGGGGTGAATGCAAGTGAGTGAGAGTTTGATAGTGGGCAGCCGGGACGGACTGCCCTACTATTTTTATCTCCTCCTGAGGAACGGCAGGAGGAGCAGTGTAATGGCGAAGATTGCCGGTTCGGGCACGGGCGATGAGATCTCGATGTATTGCAAGCCGCCTACGGCAGAATAATCTACTGCCGCAGCTGAGCCCTGTCCTTCGGCGGAATCATCGATGCCCGGCAATGATTGATTGGATACATTATTGCCGTTCGTAGAATGGTTGTAGAGAATCACCTGCAGCCGGATAGTGGTTTGCCCGGGAGCGGGAGAGAGGCCGTCATAAATCGTGTCGAAATCGAGGAAGCATTCCAAACCGGACGTTGCGTCAGAGGGTTGCGCGGCGATGTTGGCGTTGTTGATAGTTACCACGTCTCCGGCTTCACCGTTGCGGTCGTTAACCACGCGCTGCCAGGGATCGAAGATGCTGGTGTATTCGGTTTTGGTATCCCAGTACCAGTCGCTGTTATTGTTAATATGATAGACATTAACCCAGAAATCTCCGGGAGAATTGATTGAGACCAGCAGGGCTTTGTCGGGAGTGAATGCCTCGTCAAAGGTCATACCTTCAAGGTTGCGGAGTTTTCCGGGGAAGCCGGTCGTGATGAGGGGCATGACATTACTGCCGGAATTATACGCGCTGTCGATAAAGATGCCGAGGACTCTGACATCAACATTCGTTGTCAGGTTGCCGCACACGCCGACATACAGTTTAGAACCTTCCGAGAAGGCATACATGCTGTCCAGTTGCGCGCCGTTGCCGGGCATATCGGCGCGACCCCAGGAGCTGTCGGGGGTGTCCTGGAGCGTATTAGTGCCTTTGCCGGCAAAATCTAACGGTATGTTCAAACCATCCACGGTAGTAGCGTCATACACTTTGACGTTACCGGTCTGGATGACGTTGGTATTGCCGCCACTGTCGGCAATAGTGGCAGTGACATCGAAATTGCCGCCCGCGGGATAGGAATAGGTGAATGAATCTGTGTTAGTATACACGCCATTACCCAGGTCCCACTGGAATGAATAGGGTGGCACGCCGCCCGAGGCATTGGCAATATAATCAATAATCGAGCTTTGAGCGAAAACGATGCCTTTGTTTTTACTGGCCGAAGCGAAAAATTGAACACCGGTCTGGGCCGTGGGAAGAATGATCGTGAAATACTGGTCACCGGGAATGAGGGATGCGTTATGGTCAGCGGAAGGACTGCTGATCCAGTAATTGGTATCACCACCGGTGGGGGGCAAGGTTTGATTGTTGGCCCAGTCGCCGCCCATATTTGCCAGGACGACCATAACACCGACGGTAGGCGTTGTGTTGTTGATATCTTCGTAAGACAGGGCGACTTCAATGCCTTCGAAGGCGTCGGTAACGGTATCAGGAGGAGTAATCATCAAAGCACCGACAATCGTTTCACCATTCGTAACAACACCGCCGTTCAGTTCCAGGCCGGTCATGAGGCCGAGATAACGGGTAGCGTTACCGACAATATTTTCGAGATGAGGATAGCCCTGGGTACGGCCGTCATTAACACCGAGTGAAACAGCCTGGTCGGGAGCGAAGGCGTCATCAAAGCGCATACCGGCCATGCCTTTGACACGTTCGGGCTGGGTAAGGCCGGCCGGAATGGCATTTGATCCGGTATCGGGATTAACATCCATGAGAACAACAATACTGTTATTATTGACGTACCCTGGTATACCGATCAGCAGGTGGGTATCATTGGTCATAACATAGATTGCCTGGATTTTATTTTCACCCCAGGCGGAAAAGTTATCCTGATAGTATACCCAGGAAGCGTTAGCGAAATCGCCGGTGATGTTATTACCGTCGATAACAATAGCGTTTAGCGATAGAGAGAATATGAGAAATAAAGATGATAGGGCAAGCGATTTCATGGAAACCTCCAGAGTGCCGAAAATAGAATTAGTCAAAAACAAACATGACAAACATTCGTAACGTTATGAAAGTATAGCATATTTGTGGGGAAAGTGCAAGTGAGTTGTCAGGGTTCAGGGTTCAGGGTTCAGGAATTGGAGTAGTGGAGTAATGGGGTGATGGAGTGATGTGTAGGGGCGGACCCATGTGTCCGCCCGACGGTAGAGGTGGGTTTAAAGTTAGGGGTACACGTTTTGTTGAGATAGCCTGAAAGACGACTGGAACCCCTGATAGCGGGCTATGGAGTGACTGCCCGGAAGATGGGGGAGTGATGATTGGTTAAGACAAACTGATTCACCGGTGAGATGAACTCACCGGGGTCTTTCACGTAAGATGGGTGATGGCTAATGGATGATGGGTGATCAGGTTGTCAGGGTTCAGTATTCAGGTGTCAGGAATTTGGCTGGATATGTGAGCATGTTGAACAAAAGACCCCTCCGGGTTTATCCCGGGGGTGAATGAGTTTCGATGATTGGGCTGATATTGTTACTCCTAACACGGGGTAGTCAATGATTGGCATGCTTGAAGGGGAACCGGCCGGCTTGTGAACGAGTTACAAGCTGACACTCCGGGTGAATCCCCCTGAAGCATGCGATGGACTGACTGCCCGGGAATAAGGGCGGAGAAGAAAATCTTGTGTAAGATAAACTGATTCACCGGTGACGCAAGGTCACCGGGGTCTTTCATGTAAGATGGTTGATGGTTAATGGATGATGGGTGATGGAGTTGTCAGGGTTCAGGGTTCGGGATTCAGGTGTCAGGGTTCAGGAATGCGGCTGGTAGAGTTAGATTGTTCAACCAAAGACACCTCCGGTTCATGCCGTTGGCGGAACGGGGGTGAATGAGTTTCAATGGAGCCGATCAGTTTATGATTTTGGTTGCTCAAACGCAGCAAGTATGATATAATAAGTATGTAAACATAAAAAATAAGTATGTAATATGAAGAA
>CAZCLS010000518.1:0-3319 GCA_964499565.1 uncultured bacterium | reverse complement strand
GTATATGAATTTCTTAAGGATGCCGGCGGGACTGACTATGCCCTGGTTATCGCACCTGAATCGCACCTGGAATTATCCCGGTTATCATATAAAATTCTGGACCGGCAGGCGGACAAACATGTGTATATTATCGCGATGAGAATGCCTGTTCCGGTTAAAAAACCCTTGCCGGAGACGGTTCCCGTGCTGTATGCCGATGGAGCGTACATTATAACGTATGCAGAACACGTGGAGACGGTGAGTACCTATGGATACAGCAGCAAGCAATTAACAACACCAGTCCGTTTCAGGCAAAAAACATATGATACTCCCCTGATTCGCCAACGGCCGGCAGACGGGCGCCAACTGCTGCAATTGGATTATAACGCAATGATTAATGACATTATTAACGGGGTGACCCAAAGCAATGTCTATGATATGCTGGCAGGATTGAGCGGGGAAAAGCAGGTTATGATTGGCGGCAGCATGTACACCATCGCCAGCCGTCACACACGCGATGGTTCGCCGTTTATGAAGGATACACAGTACGCCTATGAATTATTCCAGGGATTGGGATTGAACGTCGCGTATCAGCAGTGGGTTAACGGCAGTTATTCCAACCGCAATGTTATCGCGGAAAAACCGGGACAACTTCATCCCGATGAAATTCTCCTGATAACAGCCCACATTGACAATCAGCCCAGCGGTCCTCGCGCATCCGGAGCGGACGACAACGGCAGCGGTTCGATCGGTGTGATTCTGGCCGCGCAGATTTTCAATCAGTACACGTTCGACCGAACTATCCGGTATGTTCTGTTTACGGGAGAGGAGCAGGGATTGCTGGGCAGTGGGGCGTATGCGGATTCGGTTTTTAACAATGGTGACGACATCGTGGCGGTCTATAATATGGACATGTTAGCCTGGGACAATACCGGCCCGCCTATCGTTGACATTCATACCCGGCGAACGGATCAGGTTGGGTATTCTAACGACCTGGAAATTGCCAATGTTTTCATTGATATTGTTAACACCTATAGCCTGAGCAATGCCATTACTCCTGAAATAGTGCCGGATGCGATCTGGGCCAGCGATCACTCGCAGTTCTGGAACAAAGGCTATCCCGCGGTTCTGGCGATTGAAGACTGGGATGATTTTAACGCGTATTACCATACCACGAACGATGCATTACGCAACATAAACCTGCCATACTGCACCTCGTTCATTCAAGGCTCGTTAGGAACCTGCGCCCAGATCGGCGGGGTATACCTGCCTGAAGCGACAATACTGCCTATTCTGGCTTTGGCAGGCTGGTATGCATTGAGGAGCAAACGGTAACACGCTGCATCCCGGTATGAGTTCTACCTGCTCGGTCTGCGACGGGAGCGGTTGTTTCCGCGGGAAGAACCGGAATCCCGTTTAGGTGGAGCTTTCGTTTCGGCAACGTCAATTGTTGGTTGCGGCACATTCAAAGAACGGTAATAGAAGTCTTCAAGCAGCATCGCTACGGCAGGAAGTTCATCCTCGCTTTCAAGCAACTCGCGGGCGACAGGCAGGAAACGGTTAACACGTTCTGTCTGAACCTGGTCCAGGGTGTGCAGCTTCGCCCGCAGCAGGTTGGTAACCCGTTCACCTACTATAGCGGCAACATCTTCATCGGTGGGAACCGTGCGCTCATTCATGTCGATATGGTACATCCGGGCAATATCTTTCAGTTTCATTTTTTCCATTGGATCGACCAGTGAAATCGCTTCTCCACCCGCGCCTGCCCGCCCGGTGCGTCCGGCCCGGTGAATGTAAATTTCCTGGTCTTCCGGCGGTTCGTACTGAATAACATGAGAAAGGTCGGGAATATCTATGCCGCGCGCGGCAATATCGGTTGCAACCAGAAACCTGAGAGAACCATCGCGCACCCGTGCCATAATCTTTTCACGTTTATTCTGCGGAAGGTCGGAGCTTAATTCATCGGCATCATATCCAAATCGTTTCAGCACGACTGTAACATAATGCACGGTCGTTTTCATATTGCAGAAGATAATTGCGGAATCGGGATTTTCCACTTCTATAATCCGGACAAGGCTCCGATCTTTGGTCACTGACGGCACTTCATAAAAATCATGTGTGATGTCGGCTACGTGGACATTGTCATGACTCAGACTCAGCATATCCGGGCTGGTCATAAACAAGTGGGAAAGCTGCAATACCCGCGGCGTATAGGTTGCGGAAAACATATAACTGTTAAGCGGTTTGCGCGGCAGATAACGCTGCAATTGTCTCATATCGGGATAAAAACCCATCGAGAGCATGCGGTCGGCCTCGTCAAATACCAGGATGCGCAACCGATCAAGATTGAATGTTTTTTTAAGCAGGTGATCGAGAATCCGGCCGGGAGTACCGACAATAATATGCGCGCCTTTGCGCAGCGCATCCAGCTGCGGACCGTAGGAAACGCCGCCATAGACCGCCGCGGTACGGACGCCGACCGAAGAGCTGAGTTTATCGGCTTCACCGGCTACCTGCAGGGCAAGCTCGCGTGTAGGAACCAGGACCAGAGCCTGGCAGGACGCTTCGTTTGCGTCTATGCGGTCCAGAATCGGCAGGATAAACGCGCCCGTTTTTCCGCTGCCGGTGCGCGACTGAACCATCAGGTCGCGTTTTGCCATAATATAAGGAATCGCTTTTGCCTGTACTGGCATCAGAGACGACCAGCCCATGCTGCGGGCTGCGGTCTGCAATGTTTCAGACAGGTCGGCGAAGGATATTTCAGGTAGTGACTGTTCCGGTTCGATAATTTTCTTTTCGTGTGCGACACTGTGTTCGCTGCTTTGTGTACTCATTTTCTCCTTTTTTAACTGTTTTACGAACAGATTATATCATTTTTCTTCTTTTTTTACCGAATTTCCGGGTTTTTCGGCTTCATTCGCGGGAACCGGCTTGAACTTCAGAGAAACTGAATTGATACAATAGCGAGTCCCTGTCGGTTTGGGTCCGTCGGGAAAGCGGTGGCCCAGGTGCGCGCCGCAAATTTTGCAAAGAATTTCCTCTCTGATCATGCCTAAAGCTGTATCGATACGCACTTCAACATTAGAGGCATCTTTCGGGTCCCAGAAACTGGGCCAGCCGCAGCCCGCATCGTATTTCGTATCGGAACTGAACAGTTCCGCACCGCAGCACACGCACACATAGGTGCCTGTGCCGGTAAACGTATCATACGTGCCGGTAAAAGGCCGTTCGGTCCCTTTTTCCCGGGTTACCCGGTATTGTTCGGGGGTCAGCTCCTTTTTCCATTCTGCATCTGTCTTCATAACTGTTCGTGACGTTTGCTGCGTTACTGTTTCGGCCG
>CAZCLS010000517.1:0-3323 GCA_964499565.1 uncultured bacterium | reverse complement strand
TAAATAGTACCTTTATTATTGCCGTTGACATACATATGGATATAGCGCTGATAAATGGCAGGCGACTGTAATTTTTCAACGATCCAGAATGACATTATTTCACGCATATAGGTATCGTCACGTTCCAGGCGATCGAGCATAAAGGTGCGCGAACCGAGCAGCCGCGCATCCATCGGCATTTTAACCGTGAAGGAAGCATAGGCGGAAACCGGGCTGCCGCCGGGGCGGACCCAGGGGCTGCCGTGGAAGCGCGAGCCGACATTATACAAAGCCCGGAAATTTCCGTAGGCAAGTGTGCCGTCGAGGGGATGATTACTGAGAAACTGGCGGTTAGCCCAGATATTCACCGTAGCCTGAGACATCCACAATTTGTAACTGCCGATCAGGCCGGTGGGGAGAGAATCACCGAAGCGGACCAGGCATTCACGGGCCGGGGCGTCGGGCGGAAAGGAAGCAACCGCGTTCGCGGGGGAATCATCGACTGCACGAATAGAGAAGCCTACAATCGTACCGGCTGAGCGGCCGCTGATGGAAGCGGAATAGATACCGTCACCCGCGACGGCATCAACGCCGATGCCGGTATCATTCATTGCCAGGGTAGCGTAGGTTGTTGCGGGATCAACGCGGTATTTAAGAGACACGGAGTACACCGAATCAGGGTCGTGTACCCGGGCGGTAACGGTAATTGCCTGGTTCGCAGCCGGGAGCACGGGAGTATGGGAGACATCAGAGACAGCCGGACCGCTATTACCGGCATAACGGCTGTTTTGCATACCGGGAGAGCCAAGGTTGCCGGGAATGTTCATTATACCGGGTGCTTCAAGCCAGTTGCCATGCAGCCGGAACAGGATCGCGCGGTGACCGGCTAGCCAGCGGACCTTGGCAGAGATCGTGGCATACTCGTTCTCGAAAAGTTCGCTTGAAAGATCTGTTTCGACTCGATTGACGCTGTTATCACCGCCGGAACTTGAGACGACCCGCAGGCTTTTACCACTCTGAAAACCTTCCGAGGATTCGAGACGGGAGTCTATATGAGTACCTTGAATAACCCAGCCGCCGATACCGGATTCGAAAGTGCCGTTTGCAACACGATTATTTGATTCGCCTTGTTTAACGACCGAAGCGTCATCAACCAGACATTCACCTTCACCCAGGAGGATAGCTTGAAGTTCATTGGCGGCGGTAGAGCCGATATCAAGCCGGCCGGTATGTGAAATTGTCGTCCAGCTGCTTTTGCCGGTTTCGATGCTGCCGGCCCAATTAGCGGAGAGCTGGTTGTCGCTGTGGGGGTCAACTAGTTCCAGGCTGCTGCCGCCGCCATCAGACCAACGACCATAGCGTTCCCCGTCAGTATAGGTGACTTCATCGATAATGATATAGTCCTGGTCGGGCAGGAGCTGATTGGCAGGCACAGCCAGGACCAGGCGTTCGCTACTGTCTTTCAGAGAGCCATCAAAATTTCCGACGGTATTGGCTATGGTCAAGGAATCATACCGTTCGATCAGATGATCAGCATCGCGGGCAATAACGAGAAAGCCGCCGGGCGGGATTGTTGTCAGGGGTGGAATAGTAAACGAAATACCTTCTACAAACTGCCAGCCGCCGACGGAAATCCAGTTAGTACCCATATTGAACAGTTCGACATACTCATCATCATTATCATCGGAAATGGGATGATACATAATTTCATTGATGACGATATCGTACTGGAATTCTCTGGAATTGGCTGACGCGGATGACGGAAAGAGATTGTACCAGAGCGGGTCGCCATCCGGAATTCTGCCGCGGGAGACTCCGGCGGCCTGGGCGGAATAGCGAACGGCATCGGCCACACAATTGCCGGATGTATCGATCAGGTAGAGAGTATTTCCGAGAGGATCGAGAGAAAAAAAGGTGCTGAACAGGGAGGCATCTAAAGAGAGCAATCCGCCGGCCGGAACGGTCGTACCGGCGTTGATCGAATATTTCATCACGGAAGGATCATCGGTAAGAAACCAGCCGGAAATATCCCGGACAGAGGAACTGTGGTTGTATAACTCGACAAACGCAGACTGGCCGGAAAGCGGATTGGAAAAGATTTCATTAATCAGGAGACCATCCGAATCGTCATGATTACCGGGATCGACCGCCCCGGGACTTCCACCGATAACAGCGCTGGGAGACCAGGCATTCACGTCAGCTTCACCGAAATCCGGGCGGGCTAAGACGAGAGAATGGCCGGCGCCGTCAGGTTGAACAGGCCAGGGGTAGCGGTCTTCATAAGAAATGTCGATAAGAACCGCGCCGAGATTGTTAACCAGGCGGAGCTCGCCATCGCGGTTGCCGAGGGTATCGTCAAACGGGCCATAACAATCGGAAAGACCGTAAGTGTTTTCCATCGCGGCGGGATTTTTAGCAACAACCAGGAATGAGCGTTGAGAGATTACGGTACCGGCAGGGAATGTATACGAAATATCGCCCTGGAGATGGAAGCCGCTGATATCATGGTCAAACGGTTGAGAATTGAATAATTCGACAAATTCAAGGTTATTACTGTCAGGACGGTCGAGCGGATGATACATGAATTCAGAGATGATCAGGCCGGTTCTGCGAGAAGAGGGCTGAAGCTGGCGCAGATTATCAAGTATCGGGCCGGTCTGAGCAAAAGCGGCAGAGGAGGTATCTTGTGATTCGGCGGCAAACAGGAACTGAGGACATACTGCCGCAAGCGACAGGAGCAGAAGCGAAAAAGAACAACGGATGTATAGAGGTGTAAAGTTCATGTACTATTATCGGTGTCCATATATATTGTTACTATCAGTATTATACTAAAAACAGGAAATCAAAACAGGCAGTATAGCATAAATGACAGTTTTGTATATGTTTTTGACAGTTACAGATATGTCAATAAAAAGGCTGATTTGTTACAATAGGCAGTATTACTAATACCAAAGAAGGACAATGAATAGAAAACCGAATATCGTATATCTTCTGAATGACCATCAGGCGTATTACCGGCATGGCTGGTCCGGCGGGCCGGCAATTGAGCGGCCTAACTTCTCAAAGCTGGCGGCTGGGGGGATGGAATTCAGCCGGGCCTACAGTTCCTGTCCGCTGTGCGGACCTGCCCGACGGACGATGTTGACAGGCCTGTATCCCCACAATCATGGTGAACTGCACAATGACACCGATCACCCGTATGACCGCGAGACGTATTTGGATATTTTAGGGGCGAACGGTTACCGCAATTATTATTACGGCAAATGGCACGCCGGGCCAGGTACTGCGCACGACCATCAATGTGAAGGATTCAGTTATCCTTCCTACAACAATCCCTACACCAA
>CAZCLS010000516.1:0-3330 GCA_964499565.1 uncultured bacterium | reverse complement strand
GTCACGATAGACCTGGCCGACCCGGGCAATCCGGGCGATATTCATCCCAAAGACAAGCAGGATGTGGGTAACCGGCTGGCATTATGGGCATTGGCGAAAGATTACGGGAAAAAGAACCTGGTCTATAGCGGCCCCCTGTATAAAAGCATGAAGGTGGAAGGCAAAAAAATCCGCCTCAGGTTTGATTGCATCGGCAGCGGTTTGATGGTGGGGGAGAAGGAAGGCATTGCTCCGACCGTTGAAATCAAAAATGCCGGACTGCAAACCTTTGCCATAGCCGGGGAAGACCGGAAGTGGTACTGGGCCGACGCGAAGATAGAGGGAAACAATGTTATAGTATCGCATCCGGACGTTACCAGGCCGGTGGCTGTACGGTATGCTTACTCGATGAATCCGGCCGGGCGCAAACTTTACAACAAAGAAGGCTTGCCGGCTTCACCGTTCAGAACTGATGACTGGTAAAACAACAAAACTATGATAAAATACGTACTATGGAATGCTCAAAACAGAGAACATAACACCACGAGGAAAACAATGAAAAAAATACTGAAAATGACAAGCGTGGCGATGCTGGTTGCTTTAGCTCTGGTAACAGCCGGCCCATGCCGGGCGCTGGAAAAGGAAGTATCATTGATTACTAAAGAACCAATCGGCGAGCTGGCTGTAGCGGGCAGGTTGTCGATCGATCTGCACGCGGAGTTCATGTTAGCGCGCACATACGAAAACGACACGGCGCTGAACTGGTTCAACTGCGGGTATTCGGGCGGCGGCAAGGCCAGCAAGGTCGGCGGTGGCTTCGGCGACTTCGGCTTGCAAGTGCCTTTAGCCGAACGCGACGAGAAGTATCCCAAAGCCGTTACGGTGGGAGAAGTTCCCGCAGTTCGGTTTGACGGCAATGATTATATGAAAGGAACTTTTGCGGTCGAGCCGACTATTGCCGGTTCCGGCAATATGGCGATCGAAATCTGGCTGCGTGACGAAGACCCGACTTTGGACGAAGTAATCCTGGGCTGGCAGTCTCAGGACGGGAAAGAAACCTCGGCGCCGATCGCGTTTCCGCCCAAGTTCGGCGGTTCGGATGCCTGGCGACACTTAGTGGTCAACTGCACGCCTGCGACGGAAGAATGGTATATTGACGGCCGCAGCGTCTGGCGCGGCGCGCGTAGGACCGTGATAGCGCCTGGACAGGTTATGGTATTAGGCGGCGCGTCCGAAAACAAGCCGTCGTTCAAAGGTGACTTGGCAGCGGTACGCCTGCACGACCAGGCGATGACGCCGGAGGAAATCGCGCACAACTTCAAAGGCGGCGTGATGTTAGGAACTGAAATGCATAACTGGTGGCGGATGGAACCGGACAAATGGTGGACTAAGGAATCCGAGCATTTCCGGCATTGCGTGGACAAGGAAGAGATGAAAGGTTGGTCGCAGCGGCAGATGGATGAGTTCCTGGACCGGGTGCCCAGGATGTTCAACATGGCGGAAGTGATTTATCACACCTATACCGAGCGGCTGGCGATGCGTTCATCGGTCGTAGGCGTGCTGCCGGAAGAGCGCGGGGACGGTATCAAATATAAAACGCCGATCCAGCCCTCACAAGGCAGCTGGATGGGCTGGGACGGCCATTTCGGCTGGGCCTGCCAGGGTGAAGGACATATCAATCCGCATGAATTAGCCCACGGCTGGTCGGCGATGACCGGTAATATGCAGGGCAACTACTGGGAGGCGTTCGCCAACTGGCCCCAGACATACAACGGCATCTACCAGACTATTCCGGTTATCATGGCCGAGTGCTCGGCCTTTCCGGCCAGCGGACGAACATATTACCATGATCGTCTTATGTTCGAGCATCTTGCGCACAGCCCTGAATACGGCCCGATGTTCATTGCCAAGATGTGGTTCGACGGCCCGACGGAAACAGAAAAAGATCCGTATCCGTGGACAACCTTCACTCGTTTGGATCCCGACCCCAGTACTCCGTTAGCCTACGAACATACAAAAATGGCGCAGAGGAATGTTACCTGGGATTATACGACCTACGTCGAGGCGGGCGGCGGAGAAGGTAACACGCCCTACGGCAACGATGCGGTAGTCAGCAAAGAAAACATCTATAGCCGGTCCGCGAACAACTCCATAGCGGACGTTAAACGCTTTTCGCGTATAATACTGGAGAAGATTCCGTACAAGCAGGACTGGTGGCGAGTACCAAAAGAACAGGCGCCGCAACAGTTAGGCTGGAATATCTGCCCCCTGACCGTCAAACCGGGCACCGTCTCAGCCACGCTTGAAGGTTATGTGAATCTCGAGCGCGGTTCATCATGGAGCGCGGGCTTTGTCGGTGTTGATGCTGAAGGCGAACCGGTCTACGGCGATGTATTCGGTCCCGGCAAAACGCAGAAGTTCACCGTGACAGATGACATGAAGGAACTGTATCTGGTTGTGTGCGGAGTGCCTACAAAAATCATGAGCATTAACATGGTCGGAGATTTCCGGTCGTTCGAACAGGAGCAGTTCCCCTACATGGTGAAATTCGAAGGCTGCGAGCCGCTGGATGTCATGGTGCCTGAAAAGCCTGCGGGAGCCGGCAAGGCGCACAGCAACGGCGGCGGTTTCGTTGAAAGCACGGCGTCCGTAGATGAGACGGCGTATGTCGGCCCGAACGCGCAGGTGCTGGACGGCGCAAAAGTGCTCGGAAACGCGCGGATCGAGGATTATGCCGTCGTGCGGAACGCTACCGTAAAAGACAATGCCGTTGTTTGCGGGCACGCGTTAATCACTGATGACTCGACCGTAGCGGAGAATGCCAAGGTACGCGGCTATGCGGTCGTGAAGAACCGGTCGACTATAAAAGGCAACGCGAAGATACTCGAACACGCTGTCATGAATACTCAGAAAACCTGTGACGATAATGTTGTCGTCAAGGGCGTCGCATCGGTATACGGCGGCAATCAGAGCGGCTCAGCCATGATCGACGGCTTCTATGCCAAAGGCAATGAGATCACCGGCGGCAAATGGTTTACCTGGAGCTGGGGCCAGGGCAAGAATCCGGGAGAATTCGAAGAGAATTTTGGCGGATTGTATGCCGATTACACTTTTGACCGGACCCATCCCTGGATGGCCTGGGATGATTTCGGCGTGACCTGGGGGTACTTAGTAAATAATCCGTCCTATGAATCAGTCGCGCAAGGACAGAAGGCGGCCTCTGTTATTGGTGATTCCGACCCGACAACGAATTATACCGCGCACGCCCTGGTATTGAATGGCAAGGACCAGTTCGTGGAACTGCCGAACGATGTGGCCGATATGGGTGACTGCACGTACACTGTTGAATTC
>CAZCLS010000515.1:0-3337 GCA_964499565.1 uncultured bacterium | reverse complement strand
GTGTCATAGGAATGCAGACCCTGCTGCGCGTCGAGCACATTCAGCCGGCGGCCGGATGCCGCTACAGAGTAGGCCGGTAAGTGCATAGAAGAGGTTTTTACAAGAGTCGGTGTGGACGCCTGTTTCGCATCGGCTAAAAGCCAGCCGCCGGCGTCATCCGCGATATACAGGCGATTGCCCGCGATCGAGACACCCAGTGCGGTACTGCCCGACGTGGGCAACCGGCCGGCATATGTCATGCCGTCTGAGTCGGTGTAGTTTAATATGAGGATTCCGTGCGAACCGGCTGCAATATACACATTGCTTGGTCCTACAGTAATCTGCTGCATGAACAGATTAGTAGAGAAGACTGAGCGCAAGGTTGGTGAAGCCGGTGTGCTGACATCGATCTGTTCCAGCCTGAAGCCGTCACTAATGAAGGCCGAGTTGCCGTGTCCGGCAGCCAGGCGCGCGAAGCCCATTCCGACAGAGTTGTAGTTGGCCTGATATGCCGGGGACAGCAGCGATGAAAGCAGGGCTATATTAAGGCCGTTTTCTCCGTCCGCGACATATAAGCGGTCGCCGACGATCGTGATGTCGGTAGCATTAAGGGCGTTAGTATAGTAACCTGCAATCGCAGGCAGCTGGGGATTTGACAGGGCAAAAATCTTTACCCCGTCTGTGCCGGCAGCGATGTATAGAACATCCTGTGTGGCGACACTGTTGCGAGCGCGGGTACCGGTTGTCAGAGTGGACAGAACCGTGGGCGAAAATGGAGCGCTGATATCAAGGAGCTGCAAGCCGGCATAGCCCGCGGCAAGTAATGCCCGTGTCGAGTTTATGGCAATGCCCGATGCATCGCCCGCGGAACTCCAGGTATTGCTGACTCCCGGAGTGGAAAGCGTAGAGATATCGGCAATAACCAGTCCGGCGGAACCAGCCGGTGCGAACAGGGTTGAGCCAGATACGGCCAAACTCAGTGCCGGTGCAGGCAGATATACCCGCGCTTCAAGTACCGGCGCTGCGGGTGATGAGGCGTTGACTACCGAAAGCACGCCTTCGCCATCGCCGATATACACTTCTGTTCCTGAAACCGCCATTGAAATTCCCATCGCTATCAGGTCGCAATTACCAACCAGGACCGGAGCCGCGGGAGCAGAGACGTTAAGAATTTCCAGGCCGTTATGTCCGTCGAGAACATACAGGACGGTGTTAGCGTACGCGACCGCTTTGGCCGGACCTTCAGTATGCCAGGAACCGATGACCGAAGCGGAAGCGGGATTGGCGACATTAATAATACGCACACCGGTCACGCCGTCGGCGAGATAGAGGGTATTACCATTGAGGGCCAGGCCGCTTGCATCACCGGATGTGTCCAGCGCCTGAACAATCTGCATAGCAGCGGGAGCTGCGGCATCGACAATAAACAGTCCTTGCGGCCCGCAGGCTGCGAATATCCAGCCGTTAGCTGTTGCCAGTGAGTGGATAATACCCGGCAACTGGATGCGCCCGAGAATACCCGGCGATGCTGGTGTACTGATATCTACCGCGGTAAGAGAAGTACCTTCAGCCATATAGGCGACAGTGCCGTTCACGCCAACCGCGGCGCAATAGCCGCCGATCGAGCCTGTGGCATTCAACACCGGCGGTTTGAACAGTACCGAGTCAACCGATAGCACGGCCGTTAAGGTATTGTCGCCAGTATAGCTCTCTCCGCTGACCGGTCCGGCAGTAGCTACTAATGAGTGTTTGCCAGCGGCGGCATTGAGGGTCTGCCAGGTCAGGCTTACAATTCTGCTCTCTCCGGGTGCCAGGTTGTCTACATCTACCGAGCCGACCGACTGCGATGCGGTTTCATCCTGGACAGCTACGGAGAATGACTCCAGGTCGTTACCATTATTTTTAACACGCATATGCAGCAGGGCGCGGTCACCAGCTAACACGGAAGAGCCGGTTGAAAAACCTGCCAGGGCAATGTCATGTGTCAGGGGCACATCAGGGAATACCCCGGCCAGGCTGGCGTCAAAACCGAGATCGCTGCTGGACAGGGCAGCCTGGTGAACTTCGGCTGCCAGAACATTGATCCCAGGCTGAACCAGTGAGGGATCGGCTATTGTGTATTGAAAATAGGTTGTCTCGCCGGAACCGCTTATGGCGGTGGAAGCCAGAGTCTGATACGTTGGCAGTCCGACCGGCATATTAGAACGGGCTACTTCCGTGCCGTTCAGGTAGAGGACTACGCCGTCGTCCCGGCGCACGCGCAGCCGCAAACTCAACGGCGTCTGGCCAACCATGAACGTTTTGCGGAAATAGCAGGTCGGATATTTGCTGCTTGAATTAGGACCGTAACTCAACACGGTCGCTTCTCCGTCTCCGCCATATCCTAACGGGCCAGGTCCGCTCAGCCAGTCGCCGTCATAATAACTTTGCTTGTTCCAGGGTGCGTTATGCAGGTTCAGTCCCTGGTCGTTGTAGGTCCATTCGTCAGCAACGGATATCAACGTGTTGGTAAACGCACTTGAACCGATTGCCATAGTCAGGATATTCGTGTTATTATTAAAATCTGTTTCACCGCTGACGCTGCTGACAGAGGCGATGAGTTGATGATATCCTTGCGAACGTCCTGTCGTGTTCCAGGAAAATGATTGCGGTGAGGCGGCTGAAGGAGCAAGATTAGCAACTGAGCGGCTGCCGATTGTTATATTGTCGGTAGCATCGCGTACGGTCAAGGTGCTTGTAGCTGTATAGTCGCCGTAGTTATGCACGGTAACATTAACCGGAACGCTTTGCCCGGGGGCAACCAGAGAAGCGCACTGCAGGTCCGAAACAGCTATGTCGTACACGGCATTTCGTACGGCCAGTACTGTTTGCAGGGAATTATCCGTTGTTGATGTTTCCTCCGTGACCGGACCGGCTGTGGCAGTAATGCTGTACGTTCCTTCCGCCAGCGGGGTAGTGTTCCAGCTGATAACCGCGGTCGCGGCTTGATTTATGCCCAAGTTTGAGATGTTCGCGGTGCCGATTTCGGCGCCCAGGGTGTCATTGTTGATTCGAACGGTAAATGATTCGACTGCGGCGCCGATATTCGTAACCAGGACATTAAGAGGAACGCTGCTGTTGGGTGCTCCCCATAACGGACTGACGTTCACAACCGCTATGTCATGCGCCAACGTGACTGGCGCGTACGTCAGGGTCATGTCCGCGAAACGGTTGTTCAAAGCAGGATAATTAGTCGTATACCCGTCAGCCGCTTTGACGAACTGGCAATAATTTGTCGTATAAGGACCCTGGCCGTTTTGCATGGTGTATTCCACCCGCATACGATAGGTGCCGTCGGGCACAACGGTGCCTGAAACGT
>CAZCLS010000514.1:0-3337 GCA_964499565.1 uncultured bacterium | reverse complement strand
CCCCGCACCGGCTGGCTGGCTTTAAGCAGAAAGGAGTACGAGTCATGCAGCAGAGCGACCCAGCTGCCCGCTGACGTGGTCAGTACGCGTTCAACACCTTGTGCCGGCGTGCCGCGCCGGTTCGGCCGGGAAACCAGGACATAGTTTTCATCGGACACGATGCCGTTATCATTGCCGGTCTGCAGTGAATAGCCCGGCGCGACATTTTCGCGCGGCAAAATGAGAGCACTGCTGTTATGCACTACAACGTCAGTGCCCATGCTCCAGGACACATCGTTTTTGACGCTGTTTTTAACCATCAGGGTTACATATGCCGCCGGAAGATCCGGAACAAATATGAATGTTTTTGACCAGCGAATTCCGTGGGCTATGTCTATCGGACCTAACAGCCGCAACTGACCATCCGGCTCTACCCGCCATTTCCAGCGGGTCTCCGATTCAGACACCCCGGTGCTGATCCGCCTATCAACCGGCTGCAGTGACTGGGTAATATACGCTTCCTCCGCGACACCGGCAATTGTCGGTCCACAGTGGATCACACGCGCATCGCGGTCGGGCGCGATAACAATGCAGATCAAGCTGTTGCTCAGGCCGATGCAGGGACCGTATCCATCCACCGAAAGCGGAAACATAACAGAGCCGTTCGGCAGGGTTCTGGTTTTTTCAATTTTTTCGCGGGGAGCATAGATCGTATCTTCATAATGCGTACGCCCTTCCTCAAGCGTAAGCCGCAATCCCGGTACGCCGGTAAGGCGCGGCAGCAGAATATCAGTATAGGTCTGGTCATCCGCTTCAATCACAAACTGGAGCTGATTTATATCTCCAACAGGCACCTGCACTAAGCGGGGGTCTCGATATTTTCCGACGGTAACCGCGGCAATCTCACGATTGTCACCATACACCGTTACCCGTGCCTGAGCCGCATCATCGATCGTGCGATCATCAATACCGGCCAGAAACTTCAGATAGGCGCCTTTGCCATCCGGCGCGTAAACCAGGAGGCCATCACCGCCGAAGCCGATCCCGGTTTCATAACCGACGCCGGCGACAGTCAATTCGGTACCGACCACAGACCGGTTGGAGCGCGGCTCATTTGCGTGCCCGGCCGTATCTTCCGGAGTCCAGGAACTATATGCCTTTTGCCAGACAGGTTGCTGCAGGCCCACGGTCTGCATTCCGTTCAAATACGTGTCAATCGACTGACATCCGCTGAAGCCGATCAGTCCCGCCGCGCACAGCAGCATTGTTAAAGCTCTGGTTGTTATGATCATATTTTTTCACCACATTTTTGTTACCGGCTTGCCAGCAAAACATACGACTCGGCCGCCTTTTCCGCCGCGTCCGCCATCTGGCCGATGATACAGCCCAGTTGATATGTTATCATGATCGATACCGGATCTGTTTCCTGCTCATGGTTGAACAGCTCCCGGGTATACTCATGCAGCTTGTCATCCGCTTCCGATTCTTTGTGATGCACCTGTTCCAGCAGGGGGATCAGCGGATGACCCGGTTCGGTATCCTTGCCACGGTCATTGCGCGGGTTACCCGGTATTTCCGCCAGCCCACGGCTGGCATCGCTTAAGGTTTCAATCGTTATCCGTACCGCTTCACACAGTTCACCCAGGGCGGTGATTGTTTCCGGCTGAATCTGTGTTTTGCGCACTTCCAGCAGTTTTACCGCGTCTTCGGCCCGGTTGCAAATCCGGTCCTGGTCACGCAATACAGCTAAGATATCATTTCGTTTCACCGCTGCAAAAATCGATGTGGTAAGTTTTTCACGGATAACTAATTTCAAATGGTCGGCCTGGCTTTCGGTTTCGGATATTTCGCGGCTCAGCCCGATCAGCATATTTTCGTTGCCTTCGTTATAGGCTTGAAGATACCGTATCAGCAATTCAGCACAATGTCTGCCTTTGCAGAGATGCTCGTACAACGGTTCAAACATATTCCGGTTGTTATGACCACCAAGAATTCTCATAGTATCGTGTTCCTTAAAAATGAATTCATTTATCTGCCAACATTATACTTAATAGTGTAATCCGATTGCAAATACAGAGGGCAGAGGGCCGTGGGTCGTGGGTCGTGGGTCGTGAGTCGTGAGTCGTGAGTCGTGGGCCGTGGGCCGTGGGCTGTGGGCCGTGGGCCGTGGGCTGTGGGCCGTGGGCTGTGGGTCGTGAGTCGTGGGTCGTATTCCACCCTGTCGGACCTGTCCGACCTGTCTGACCTGTCTGACCCGACCCAGGCATCCATTATCCATTATCCATTAACCATCATCCATCTTCTTGACAATCCCGGTTATTAATGTTATAATGAATTTCATTCATAATGTGATAGTGATTTTATGATACGATGTACTCCGATCTATATTATCCTCAGTGCCGCCCTGCTTGCGGGAGCCATTGCGATTTCTCATACTACTACCCTCCCTCCGCTCCAGCCATCCGCACCCGCATATGTCGTAGTTCTGCATGGCCTCGGTCGCACATCCCGTTCCATGAATAACATGACCGCGTTCCTGACATCGCTGGGATATGACGTCCTTAATATCAACTATCCCTCGCGGGACGAATCGATCGGCGACTGTACCCGCGATTATGTTGTTCCGGCCATAGACGCGCATTGCACCAACCTGGCAATGCCGGTCAATTTCGTGACTCATTCGATGGGCGGAATTCTGACCCGGTATTACCTGGCACACTATACCAACCATCATATCGGCCGCATTGTCATGCTGAGCCCGCCCAACCGGGGCAGTGAAATTCCCGATGCGTTCAAAAATCTCTCCCTGTTCCGTTCAATCATGGGTCCTGCCGCCCTACAGCTGACGACCGGGTCCAACAGTGTACCGAACACGCTCGGACCGGCACGGTATGAAACGGGAATAATCACCGGTGACCGGTCATTAAATCCGATTTTTTCATTTCTGATTCCCGGCGCGGACGACGGGAAAGTATCAGTCCAGCGGGCAGGATTGGCGGGAATGAGTGATTTTCTCATATTGCACTCTTCTCATACCTTTATTATGAATGATGACGAAGTACAGAGGCAGACCGCATTTTTTCTGTTACACGGCAGGTTTGATTCAACCAACAAACCGGTAGTTCTCAGTTCCATTACTCCATCACTCCACTACTCCAGTACTCCAGTGAAAGCCCGCACAACCGGCCTTATCGAAATCTCCAATGTATCCACTAAACCCGGGAGCACACCATGAGCTCTGTCAAACACATCAAATGGTTGTATTCCGAACTTCCACACCTGGTTGCTGACGGCATTATTCCGCCTGAGAGCGCGGCCGGACTGCGGCAGCATTACGGTACGCCGCGCGAAATCAACA
>CAZCLS010000513.1:0-3344 GCA_964499565.1 uncultured bacterium | reverse complement strand
AATGATAGTGCTGTCGGCCTGGGTATTGACTCCGGATAATGATCCGCTGACCAGCACTCATGGTGATTTAGCAATCCAGTTTTATACAGCTTCCGGTAATCTCTGCAATCCGGGAGGGTGGCTGTGCGCAGCCACCAAAGAATCATTGACCGGGTCGCAAGCCGGGCGGATCCCTGGGATGGGTGCTGAGCATTGACTGCCCGGGAGTGGGGAAGATGGCGGGTGTATATTAACAATCTGATTCACCACCGAGATAAACCCAGTGGGGTCTTTAAAGAAATTAGCATATGGAGGGTGGCTGTCCGGAGGCTGTCTCAAAACTAGTTCAGGAACCACTTTTTATACTGCTTTGTGTTCGCGGCTATACACTGCTGATTACGCAACATGCTCACATGCAGATAGTATCAAATATCCACCGGCTCTTTCGGCAAAGCCGAAATCTCCGTCGGCCACATTTTTTTTAGTTTTGAGACAGCCTCCGGACGCCAGCCCTCCACGAGAAAAAAGCAGCCTGAAGGCTGGACTCCAACGCGTTGTTGCAGGTGTTGGAGTACACGTTTCCGTTAAAAGACGGACAGGGCAGCGTGAGAATTATGGAGGGTTGCTGTCTCAGCCACCGATGTGAGCTCGAAGTATTGCTGCGAGTTGCCCTGTTAATTTCGGGGCATTTTCTTTATAATATAGTACTATACGACTACAAGTGTATTATTGAATAAAAAAGGAGTAAAGAGATGACTGCACAGTATCCGCCGATAAACCCGAAATTTCCTCATTTTCTGCACGGGGGCGATTATAATCCCGACCAGTGGCCGGAGGAGATATGGCAGGAAGATATGCGCCTGATGAAACTGGCGCACTGCAATACCATGTCGGTCGGCATCTTTGCCTGGACTCGTTTAGAACCGCGGGAAGGCGAGTTTGATTTCGGGTGGCTGGATACGATAATGGATATGCTGGCGGAGAATGGCGGCCATGCTGTTCTGGCAACCCCAAGCGGCGCGCGGCCGGCCTGGATGTCGCAGAAATATCCGGAAGTATTGCGCGTGACCGACCGGCGTGAACGTAATCTGCATGGCATACGGCACAATCATTGTTTTACTTCACCGGTCTACCGGGAAAAAACGGGAATCATCAACCGCAAACTGGCGGAACGCTACAAAGATCATCCGGCCCTGCTGGTCTGGCACATATCGAATGAATATGGCGGAGACTGCCACTGCGATCTATGCCAGGAAGCGTTCCGAACCTGGCTGCGGGAGCGGTATCACGACAATCTGGACGAACTGAACCAGGCCTGGTGGACCGCGTTCTGGAGTCATACATTCACGGACTGGTCGCAGGTTGAATCACCCGGTCCGCGGGGTGAATATCTGGTGCATGGATTGAACTTGGACTGGAAGCGGTTCGTTACCCACCAGACGATAGATTTTTTCAAACATGAAATCAAGCCGATCCGGGAAATCACACCAAGCGTTCCCATAACAACCAATTTCATGGGAACCTACACTGGCATGAATTATTTTGAATTCGCGAAAGAAGTAGATGTGGTCAGCTGGGACAATTACCCGCACTGGCATTGTGAAGAAGACGATTCGCTGCTGGCGTCACGGATATCATTTGTGCATGACCAGAACCGGTGTTTAAAGGATGGCCGGCCGTTCATGCTGATGGAATCGGTTCCGTCGGTTACGAACTGGCAGTCAGTAGCAAAGCTGAAGCGGCCGGGGATGCATATGCTGAGCAGTATACAGGCCGTGGCACACGGCAGCGATACGGTTCAGTATTTCCAGTGGCGCAAGAGCCGGGGAGCATCTGAAAAATTTCATGGAGCGGTCGTTGACCATGTCGGTACGGAGGACACGCGGGTATTTCGAGACGTAGCAGACGTGGGAGAAACACTGGAAAAGCTGGATGGATTGATCGGTATGACCAGCAGGCCGGATGTGGCGATTATGTATGACTGGGAGAACCGCTGGGCAATTGACAATATGCAGGGACTTGGACATGACCAGCGACAGTATCTGGAGACGTGTGTAGAGCATTACCGCCAGTTCTGGCGCATGGGCGTACCGGTCGATGTCATAGACCAGACCTGTGACTTTTCGCGGTATCGCCTGTTAGTCGCGCCGATGCTGTACATGCTGCGGCCAGGCTGCGCGGAAAAAATCCGCGCGTTTGTCGAAGCGGGCGGAACGGTCGTGATGACGTACTGGAGCGGGATAGTTGATGAACACGACCTGTGTTTCCTGGGCGGCTGGCCGGGGGCAGGATTACGCGAGGTGTTCGGCATCCGGGACGAGGAGACCGATGGCCTGGCGAAACGGGACCGCAATCAAATAGTCATAAAAGGAACTAGTGAAATAGGATTAACGGGAAAATATGAAGTCCACGATTATTGCGCCTTGATCCATGCCGAGTCTGCCGAAGTACTGGCTGAATACGGGCGGGATTTCTATGCCGGCCGGCCGGCACTGACGTGCAACCGGTATGGCAAAGGACGGGCATATTATATTGCCGCGCGGACAGAGGAATCATTTCTGCATGACTTGTATGAAGACTTGATTCGCGACTTGAATATCAAACCGGTGTTGACCGTAGACCTGCCGCGGGGAGTAACGGTTCAGTGTCGAACAGATGGAAAGCGGGAATGTATATTCATTATGAACTTCTCGGCTGAAAACGCTATGGTAGTGCTGGGAGCGGGAACGTTCCGGGACCTGCTGAACGGCACTACGTATAGCGGGAATGTCAGTATGCGCGGGTATGACGTTCTCATCGTTGAACGCGTGGCATAATGTAAACGAAGCAGCAGAGATACACAAACAGGAAGATGAAAAGAAAAATAGATATTTTAGAATTAATAGCACTGGTAAGTTTACTTGGACTAATCCTGGCGGGCGTGCTGGTGATACGCAATCCGGAGATAGTACGAAAATTGTTCCGGCGCATGCCGTATACGGTCATAACGCCCTATGAAACGGGAACGAAAGAATCCGCGGAAATGATCACCGGGCAGGTTGTCCAGACAGGTATGCACACGGGCGGGAACGGGGGAGAAGAACAAAAAGTCGCGGGAGAAGAAAAAGTAAAACCCGCGGTAGAACAGCCAGCGAAACCCGAGACTGTAATGGTGGAAATGCGCAACGGCGATGAACTGCGCGGCAAAATTACCAGCCGGAATGACACTAGGATGACATTGGAAACAGCAGCAGGACCGACAAACATAACCTGGCGTGCGATGACGACGAATTCATTTCAGCGGCTGAATCCGGCATTATACAACGAATTACTGGCGCGTTTGCGGGAACGGCTGCAGCAGCAGGAACAGGAGATGAAAGCGAAGG
>CAZCLS010000512.1:2270-3348 GCA_964499565.1 uncultured bacterium | reverse complement strand
CATAATGTGAAACCTTCACGGTTTGCAGGTTATCTTCTCGCTGCTGCGGCCTGCTAACATAAGTATGAGGAGCTACTATGCGCAAATTACTGTTACTCATTTCATTGGTATTCACTGTTTATTACGGTTCCAGTCTCTGGACATTTTCCGACTCGGCCTCCTATGCCGTGATTGCTAATTATGTGCCACTCGTTCTTCTTCTCCTGATTTTTATAATCGGTTTGATTCATATCCGCTTCGGCCTGGCCGTCTCTACCGTCCTGGTCTTGCTGTTCGGCAATCCCGCTCTTCTGAATCATATCGTTATAAACGTTTTAGGCGCACCGGAATCATTTGCCGCGGTTGCCAGAACAGGCAGCCTGATCGAAAGTGTCATCCTGGGCCTGTTCTCCGCCTGGTGCCTCGTGCGTTTCTTCGGCAATCCCGACCTCGATTATGAACTCAATCGCGCCCGAACGGTGCGTGCTATCCATTTTCCCGTCTTCCTGTTCGCATTCACCGCCGTTATCGGCGCTTTGTATGCTGTCATCCAGACAAATAATATCTTCTTTTCCCTGTTCTGGGACCAGGTTAAAAATTCCCTCACTGATTATCCCTTCCCCTTCCTGAAAGGCGCTGCTCCCTTATTTCCTATCCGGATGGTCATCTATCTGCTTGAAAGTATCGCTGTCTATGTGATTGTTATTAACGAAGTCCGCTCCGCCCGCCAGGTCCGTTTCTTCATGTGGCTTCTGGCCGTCAGCGGCGTCGGTATCACCCTGCTCGGATTGCTCCAGTTCACCCAGGGCTGGGATGCCGCCTATACCGAACGCTTGTGGCAGATTAACAAAGAAGTTCAATCTTCTTTCTCCGATCCGAATTCTTTAGCTGTATTTCTGCTCGCCGTTATTCCAGCCTGCGTGGCCCTGATGTACCGTAATATCATTACCGCCATTATCGGCTTCATCATGTGCGTTATTGTGCTTGTCGGTATCCTGCTGACTTCAACAAAACTCGCTATACTTGCCGCGGGAGTCTTCCTGGTTATCGCCTTGATCGCCGCCCTGGTGCGCATGGCTAAAACAAAAGAGTATGTGCC
>CAZCLS010000512.1:0-2170 GCA_964499565.1 uncultured bacterium | reverse complement strand
TGGCCGAAACCGGCATCTTCGGCGCCCTGGCCCTGCTCCTGGTTACCCTCGGCGCTATCGTTTATGCCCTGCGCGCGGCCGAAGACCTGGAACATCCCGCCTATATCAAAGGTATTGCTTTCATGCTCCTGATGCTTACGGTCGGCTGTATGTCCGAAAATTCTTTCATGATGCCTCAAATCCAATTTGTCTTCTGGATGCTGGCCGGCCTCTGCCTGGTCTCCGCCTCCCTGGCCGCCCGCGAAGGCGTTATCAAAGGCAGCTCTCTCATTAACGGCTTGCTGCTTGTGCTTATCATTATCGGCTCCGCCTGGGTGTTTTACCCGATTCTTACTAGCCAGAACAACCGTAACCAGGAAATTAAACAAATCGCCCTGGATGGCTCCGATCGTTATCAGCTCACGTATGATGACCTGCTCGATTCCCTGCAGCAGTACGGTAACTATAACTTTACCCGTAATCGCTGGGGCCTCTGGTCGATGGATAATTCGCTCGTGATGACCCGGATGACTAATCCCGTGTTCTCGACGACCCTCTTCTGCGTTAATCCGAAATGTTCTCCCGATAATCCGATTACCGCTACCATTTCAATCGATGGTATTACCCTGACGAAAACCGTTTTCTCCAGCAAGCAGCCGGAAGAAAAAATCGCGGAAGCTGATATTACAAAGCTCTCCGGGCTTACCCAGTACCTTGATAATGGAAGCTATGTGCTCGTTCATATCAATGTCGATAAAACGTTTGTCCCCGCCGAGGAATATCCCGCCGCTTCCAATGATACCTTCAAGGTCGGTGTCAATGTCAGGCCGGTTGTCTGGAGATCCGAATTATCTCCCGTGCCGCCCCCGCGCTCTACGCCGCCGGTTACTCCCGCCGATGTTGTTAAAGACGTTACCGGCGCGGTCAGTAATGCTGTCGATGCCGCAACTGAAGCGGTCAATTCCGCTGTCGGGACTGCCGCCGATGCCGTTAAAACTTCTACTGACAGCGCGACCGATAAAATGAAAAGCTTGACCGACACACTTAAATCGGCGGTTGATTCTTCGGCCGAAAATGCCCAGGATGCCGTTAATGACGCCGCCGGTACTGCTAAGGATGCCCCGGCCCCAAAAGCTGAAGTTGAAACGCCGTTCGGCACGATTAAGGAACCCGGCGTTCCGAATAATGAAATCGAGGCGCCTGCCGGTCAGTAACCTTTGGGTTTCACGGTATGTTTATAGTATCCTGCACTTTTCAGAGCCGGCCGCCTGGCCGGCTCTGTTGTTAACCCGGTACCCGTCCGCTCCGTGAAAATTCTGATTGACGCCTTCCCCCTTTTAGCCCCTAAATCCGGTGTCGGTTACTATACCTGGTACCTTCTTAACGCATTGCGCGATCTCTATAGCCGGCAGGATGATGTTATCTATTTCTATGGCCGCCGTTTCTCCCGCTCTCTTGCCCAACGCCCTCCTGCTTTCGACGCGATTACCCGCTCTGCTCTTAAAAAATGTTTCAAAAATCCCTACCGCTTTACCCAACCACTTAAAGAAATTATTTTCCGCTTCGGTTCCCGCTGCCTCAGGCCCGATGTGTATCACGAAACTAATTATGTCCTGCTGCCCTGGCACGGCCCCCAGGTCGTTACCGTCTTCGATATGTCTATTCTGCGTTTCCCCGAAACCCATCCGGAAGGCCGCGTCCGCTTCTTTAACGATTATTTCCAGAAACGTCTGAACGCTGCAAGCCATATCCTCTCTATCAGCGAGTTTACCAAATCTGAAATGATTCATTTCCTGGGAATCGATCCGGGTATGATTACTGTGACCCCTCTCGCTCCCCCAACCAATTTTCAAACTCCCTCTGCTCAACAGGTCGCCACCTTCCGCCTCGCAAAAAAGCTGCCGGCCCGGTACCTGTTGTATCTCGGTAATCTCGAACCTCGAAAAAATCTAGTCATGCTCGTGCAGGCCTACGCCCGGTTCACTAAACGTCTGGGTGACAAGGCTCCGCCACTCGTCCTCGCCGGTGAGCCTACCTGGTTGTCCGAACCGCTTTTCGATGCTATCCGCTCCCTCTCTATCGAAAACCAGTTGATTCTGCCCGGCTACGTACCCGAACATGAACTGGCACTCTGGTATGCCGGCGCTTCCCTGTTTCTCTACCCATCCCTGTACGAAGGCTTCGGCCTGCC
>CAZCLS010000511.1:0-3360 GCA_964499565.1 uncultured bacterium | reverse complement strand
GCGACACTGGCACGCCAGACATAGGCTGCATTATTATCTGAGAATGGATAGACCAGCTCTATGGAGTGGTCATTGCCGTCGGCATTGGGCCAGCCATCGATGCCGGCCTCATAATTAACTTCGTCAACCTTATCTCCAACATCATCATACAGCCGGACTTCTTCATCGTTTTTAAATCCCAGATCACTCGGGCCGACTTTGTTGCTGACCCCGGGATAGACCGTGGTAAAGGCAACCTGGCTGTAAACCACCAGGTATCCATAGGCCTGGATCACCGTTCCGGCCGGGATCGTATACATATGCAGGTCATTGTCGTCTTTCAGCACCCAGTTGCCAACGACTACCGGTTCGGGGCTTCCGTTAAACAGCTCTACCCAGTCGCCGCCGGGATAGGTTGGGCCGTCGTTATAGACGATTTCATTGATAATAATGTCCGCCGGCAGCATGGCTGCCCATGTTACCGCTAAGACAAAAAGGCCCGCCCGTATATCCTTGATTTTCATTAAATATCCTGTGATTATTATCGTTTACATTAGTTTACATTCCAATATCCACGCAACTGTTCGTTTTGCATTCATTACTAGCTTTATGGTATGATAATTTACACTTTTTGTCAATTTTTATAATATTCAAACTACTTATTAGTTATTGTTTACCTGTGAGGAACCAGATGAATTGGAAACAAGCTCTGACAGATTGGTTTGCCGACCATGAACAGGAAGGCATACGGTTATGTGCCGATCTTGTGCGGCAGAACACCGTCAATCCCCCCGGAAATGAATATCTGGCGGCCCGGGTTGTGGCCGAATGGCTGGAAAAGTATGATATTCCCTCTACCGTATTTGAGTCCGCGCCCGGCCGGGCAAACCTGATTGCTTCGGTAGGTTCGGGCTCTCCACGCCTGTTTGTCCCGGCCCATACGGATGTCGTGCCCGCCGGAGACGGCTGGGAACAGGACCCGTTCGAGTTAGTCGTGAAAGACGGGTATATGTATGGCCGGGGCGTTAATGACGATAAAGGACCGTTAGTGTCATTGCTGCTGCTGGCGGCCTTTCTGGCCCGGCACGCCGGGGAATATGCCGGCACGCTTATCGTCGGAGCTGTCGCGGACGAGGAGATGGGTTCGCGCTATGGACTGACCTATATGCTTGAAAAAGGCCTTGTTGCGGCTGATTACGCTATTGTGCCTGACACCGGCGCGTCTATCAATCAGCTGTCGTGCGGCGAAAAAGGACTGCTGCACCTGGAAATAACATTTTTCGGACGGCAGGCGCATGGCTCGACCCCGGAGGAAGGGCTGAATGCCGTATGGGCTGCGCATACCTTCCTGAACCGGGTCAAAGAACTGTTCGGACCTGAACACGGTTATTGCCTCGAACCGGCGCATGAACTGTTCAGTCCGACAACGATAAACGTAGCCCGCATCAGCGCCGGATCGGCTATAAATATAGTGCCCGGGGAATGCACGCTGGGACTTGATATCCGTTATGTTCCGCCCCAAACCGGCCCTGCTGTTATAAAGCTGCTGAATGATATGGCGGCCGGGGTGCAAAACGAATCGTTGTGCGAACGCTATACCGTAGCGACGCTTTCACATATGGAACCGTTTGAAATTCAAGCTGATAATCCTGTAGTACAAGCTATCCGGGCGGCGGTTCAGGAACTGACGGGTACGGACAGCGAACGCATGGGAATGAGCGGAACGACTGTCTGCAAGCAGCTGATTGAGCATGATATTCCGGCAATCGGTTTTTCTCAGGATGCCGAACGCACTGCTCATAAAGCTGGTGAGCGGCTGGCTGTTGCGGAATTGGGGCGGTTCGGAACCGCTTTAGGACTGGCGTTTCTCAAGCTGGGCGGCAACTGGTAATCAGGCAGGCGTACCCGCGGAATCTTATTCCTTGGGAGCTTTATATTTATTGTGCTCGTCGAAGGGAATAACCTGGTATCCGCTGTAATTGTTGACATTGATAAATACCGGAATGCTCTCGCTCTGAAAATTCTCGAGGGCATGACCGTAAAGTTTGATGTAATTTTTATTCTTTTTTGATTTCACGATAGCTTTATCAGTACCACCGAACCTGGCGACCGTCCGCTGCCGGTTTACTTTGATGTTGTCACCGTAATGATAAATAATCCAGCGGTCATTTTTAATTGAGGAATGGAAGCTGTTGGTTATCTCGTTCAGTTGCAGGGGTTCATCGAACTCGGCAATAATTTTAACCCAGAGCCAGCGACCGCCCCTGATATTCTGCCTGGCCGTGATAACCTTGAATCCCATATTAACGGCACAGGGCAGATTAGTCACAAACCAGACGCCGCCACCCTGGCGGACATAACCGGTGAAGGTTTGCGGTTCTATACCGGGCCAACTTACTATATGTAGAGTGCAGGTTGCCGCGCCGGCGGTACTGAAAACCAGCACCCCTGCATCGCCCGGATCGGACAATTCGTCCGAAGTAATCAGCCGGCCGCCCTGGATACTGTCAACCTGCAGCAGGGGATTGTCTTCTTCATAGTCCTGCACTCCCCATTCCGGCCGCGGCGTCAAGACCCCACAGTCCATAGAGCGGTATAGGTTTGTCTGGTCGTCTGCCTGCAGCGGATTACGCAGGGACATATTAATCCCCGCTGATTTCGGCTCAAACGTCAGTTTTAATTCATAGAGAGCCGCCGGAACGGAGCAGCATGTTATCAGGAGTACAATAAAAAATCTATACATGGACAATTTTTCTGTTTGAGTTATTACAACCAATAATGATGTAATTATAGCATAGATTAGGTTGCGAGTCAAAAGCGTGTTGAGTATTTTATAGGTTTTTGTTAGACTTATGAGCTTTTAACCGGAAGAACCGAACCATCAGCGGAAACGCATATATATCAGAGTATGTCAAAATCATTTGCACAGCATGATCTGAACTCTTATGACGAAGTGCGCGGCGGTTATCGTGAATTGATCCGCATCGCAATTCCCCTTATTTTATCCACGGCCTCATTCACGGTCATGCATTTTATGGACCGGATAATGCTGACCCGCTACAGCGATGCCACCGCCGCGGCCGCTACGGCGGCCGGGGTGCTTGCATTCGCCCTGATGAGCTTTTTTATGGGGGTTGCCGGCTATACCAATACGTTTATTGCCCAGTATTATGGCGCCGCCAATCGCAAAATGTGCGCGGTCAGTCTCTGGCAGGGAATCTATTTTGTGCTGATAGCCGGTTTGCTCTTGCCCCTGGTATTTAATCCACTGGGTATGGCTATGCTGACCTGGACCGGGCATGAACCGGCTGTGATGGAGGCTGAGCGGATTTATTTCGGCATCCTGGTTATCGGTTTTTTATTCCCCCTCCTGAACAGTGT
>CAZCLS010000510.1:0-3364 GCA_964499565.1 uncultured bacterium | reverse complement strand
TGAAGAAGATGTCGTCGTTCCTCTCTCGGAACGGAACTGGCTTGTTTCACTGGCGATCGATGCCGAAAAGAACGGCGAAGCTGATGTGTTCCATTTCCCGGCTTGTACTATCGCGGCGGCTAAAGTAAGTTTTAAACGCTATGAAGATGCCGACCTGGTTGACATTCCTGACCAGATGGTTCTGGCAGGCGTTCCCCTGACACCGTCAAAGGCCTGGATCTGGATAACCGCCTGCGCCGTGCTGGTCGTCATAGCCGCCGCATACGCGTTCTTCACTTTCAGAAAACGGCACATCAAAGAAGAATTGCGCGGAGCCGATTATCATGTGCCGGCCTATCTTACGCCCTTTACGGTTTTGACACTCCTGCGCAGAATTTATGACGACCGCGAATCCGCTTTCTCTCAGCAGCAGAAATCGGAACTCGAAGCGGCAATGGATCAGTTGGAACAAATCTATTTCAGTCATACTACCGGCACCGCCGCGCCCGACGTGGAACTCGACCGTCTTGCCAGGCAATGGATTGACAATGCCCATGCTGTCAGTGAGGCCTGAATGGGAGTGGGAGAGTGGGGGAGTGGGTGAAGGGGAGAGGGCTGTGTGGAGCGGGTAGCCCCAGGCTTCTCCGAAGCCGGGGCATGGCGGCAAACAGATGAGCGCCGTCCCGACCTCGCGCTTTGGTACGTGTCCACTGTGGAGGGTGGTCCGTCCCCGGCCACCATTCTTGGAAGCATGATACATTCACATTACTGAATTCTGAATAGGAAGGGGAGCGTGCGGGAAAAGGGGAAATGCTCGTTGTCAGTGAAGCTGAAGCTGAACGGTTCTCGTTCTCGTCGTCGTAATCGAAAAGTGAACACTGTTTGGTTGTGAACAACACGATGTCCAAGAACGAGAACGACAACGATGGTGTACATGCGGATGAATGATGGTAAAGTGTATGCATCTTCTGCCCCGGGGCAACGCCCCGGGTATCTCGCCAACCCACACAAAAAAAGGCCTGAAAGGCCGAAGTAACAAAGCCCAGGGCACCGCCCTGGGAACTGGAGTAGTGGTCTTAATCCCTTTAATCCCTTTAATCCTGTCAATCCTGTCAATCGGACCAAGCACACACTAACTATCGAACACAACTGGCCTCGCCGAGACCGGCTACAGATGCATATCAATGTGTTCGGAGTAATTATTCAACCCGGGAACGCGCAGCGTTCTTCAACCCAATCCGGCAACCGACGGATTCAACCCATGCACCCATGTCTGAACCCTGAACCCTGAACCCTGACAACTCCATCATCCATTAACCATCCTCATCACATGCCTGGCAAAGATATTTTCCGCTACATGTCCGGCGATTACGTCTTCGTGATTCTGTAGCGCGTTCAGATACCGGTCTCCCAGTTCCGCCGCCACTTTATAGCCCACGTGCAGTAATTGCCGGAAATGCGGGTTGTACTGTTTGCAGGTCTGGTCGTGCCGTAATGCGTTCGCAAATTCTATTCCACTCCATTCCGCTACTGTTTCCACCGATGGCAATTGTGTAACATCGATATCAATCACCGTCGCGTACGGTCCGCACAACTCATCGTATCGCCCGAATGCTTTCGTATAAATTTCTTTAGCGATCACTAAGCCGTCTCCGCCTGCTTCGGCTAAACCAATCAGTTCCTCGAGCCAGGTTGTCCCGGCCGTTTTAACGTGGATACCTGCATTGAATTTTTTGAGTGCGGCACCAATCGGACCGTATATCGCGAATTTATCGCTGCCGGAATGAATGCTCAATTTCAGATTGTCCGGCAGACCGAAATGCTGTTTCGCGAATGCCAGCACCGCCAGGTCCTGCTCGAACTCTTTCGTGAACTGGTCTACACTGCCGACATAATCCACGCCCTTGTTAAAGCGGCCGGTAAACTTCGGGGCGATCGTCTGAGCCGGTATGCCTTCATCGGCTATCGCAGCCAATATCACTAACATGTCCGTCGGCGTCTGCGGCGTATCGGTTTCATCCATTGATACTTCGGTAATGAATGTGTCTGCGCCTTTTTTCGATTCTATGTGCCGGTAAAGCGCTCCGGCTTCCTGTATCGCCTTCAGATATTTTCCGGCAATCAAGGTAATGTCTTCCGTGGTAATAGTAAACGCTTCGCTGATTCCAAATATCGCAAGTGCGCCGGTGAGATAGCTATGAACAGTCACAAATTGTTCTACCGCTTGATTATCAGCCTGCTCTCCGATAAAATCGGCAACATCTAAAGTGAAAAAATCACTCGAGTCAATAAACAGGTCGACATTTTTCATGCTGATATGGTCGGCATCGACATAATAGGAATAGTTCCATCCCAGCGCCGCGACCGCCGCGTCCGCTTCTATACGGACATCGGACGGCTGTGTACCGATAATCGAATGTTCACGAAATGATTTGTTCCATACCGGCACAAGATCAATTCCCAGCCCGCGCGCCTGCATGATCGCCCGAAGCTGCGCTTTGCCCTGATGACCGAAGCGGTCACCAATACCCATCGAATATTTTTCAAGGTTCATAGCAGTAATTCCGTCATTGTTATCAGTTAATCGGTAATCAGTAATCGGTGTCCCCTGGAGTATTGGAGTTATCCCCTGCAACTCCTCCCCTGTACCCCTTGGAGTATTGGAGTAATGGAGTAATGGAGTAATGGAGTAATGATCTTAATCCTCTTAATCCACTTCGGTCCAATCACCGACCCACCCAAGCACCCGGGGTTATGGAGGACTTTCCCACCTTCCCACCTTTGCACTTTCCCACCCCTATCCGAAATAGCGTTTGGCGTTGTTATAGCAGATGTCCTGCACCATGTTTCCAACCAGATTATAATCATCAGGAATCAATCCTTTTTCCATGTCTGCTCCCAGAATATTGCATAGAATCCGGCGGAAATATTCATGCCGGGTATACGACAGAAAAGACCGGCTGTCCGTCAGCATACCCACAAAACTGCTCAGCAGACCCATTCGGGATAAGACATTGATCTGGTCGCGCATCCCGTCTTCCTGGTCCAGAAACCACCAGCCGCTGCCGAACTGCAGCTTGCCCGGTATTTCCCCGCCCTGGAAATTCCCGATCATCGTCGCTATCAGCGCGTTGTCACGCGGGTTGATAGGATACACAATTGTCCGCGCTAAGCGGTCTTGCTGGTCCAGCCGGTCGAATAATCTGGCCATCGGTTTTGCGAACGGCAGATCGCCGATCGAATCAAATCCGGTATCCGGTCCGAGCTGTTTAAACATGCGGGTGTTCGTGTTGCGGATCGGCCCGATATGATACTGCTGGACCCAGCCTTTTTCATGGTCCATCAATCCGAATTCATACAGCATAGCAGATTTGAATTTCAGAAT
>CAZCLS010000509.1:0-3371 GCA_964499565.1 uncultured bacterium | reverse complement strand
CGGCTGTAATGTTTCAGCAAGAGAAAGCGCTTCGGTCAGAGTAGCCACTGGTGCACTAGCAGTACCGGGATTGGTGTCCGATCCATTGGCATCAACATATAAGACATGGGGTTCAGCCGCAATGCATATAGCGGTGAACAGGCAAGCCAGAACTAACGCGAGAAGGTGTTTCATGATATCCTCCGATACTGTAAATAATAGTATGTTAGATTCTTATAGTACGCGAACAAAATCCTTGAATAGGTATTACAGACAACAAAAAACGGCTGCAGCGCGAGGCTGCAACCGTCAATGATTAAAAACATGAATATAAAGATAGATTCAGGTACGTAATACCTTGTAACCAATACCTTGTAACCCGAAAGTTCGAAATTCTCTCGCTTGTTTTCGTTCATAATTTTTTAAAGTCACACACAGTGTTCGACACTGCGTGCAATAAATATAGCAAACCGCAACAGATATGTCAAGGAATTTTTTACCCTAAATCTGCTATGTAATGAAAAAGGGGCGCGAAAATGTGAAGGGTCACAATTTTCGCAAAGCTTTTTACCCGTTTTATTGTAATGATCGCGGTCGAATGAACAGATTTGATGATGTTCTGGCGGAAAATAACGCTTACGGACTGTTTCAAGGCAGACTGGCCCTGCTACCCCTGCGTCTAACGCAGAATTTGAGTGGTACACGCCATACCTGCCACATGATATCATCCATCAATCCGCACCGTTAGCAGGGCCAGCTCATTTCCTAATACCCCCTCTGAACCCTGATCCCTGATCCCTGACAACTACCCATCTCCCATCATCCATCTCCCATCATCCATCTACCATCTACCATCAACCATCTCCCATTATCCATCTTTGAACGGTGCTTGCTTTTTTCCACACTTATCCGTACTATTGAACTATGATTCTAACCATCGTTATTGCATTAGGCATCATTCTTTTGGTCTTAGGCTTTGCCGGCTGCGTTCTCCCGGTTCTGCCCGGACCGCCGCTCAGCTTCCTGGCCCTGTTCCTCCTGGCCATAACCACCGGGTTTCAAAAACCACTTACGGTTACCCTGGTCGTTGTTTTGGGCATTATCGCTGTAATCGTCAGTATCGCCGACAACATCATCCCAATTCTCGGCGCCAAAAAATTCGGCGCGTCCAGCTGGGGTATCTGGGGTTCCGTTATCGGTTTGATCATCGGCATTGTGTTCTTTCCACCGTTCGGCATGATCATCGGCGCCATTGTCGGTGCGCTGGCCGGAGAGTATATCGATGGAAAAACACACAAAGACGCCTTCAAGGCCGGACTGGGTGTTGTTATCGGCTCCCTGCTCGCGATTGTCATGAAACTGATCGTTTCCAGTCTGATCACCTACTATTTTATCAAAGCGCTCTTCATGCTCTAGTATATTTGCCACGATATGAAATCGTGCCAAATATATGGTTTAAAAACAAAAACAGCCGGCATGCACGCGCATGCCGGCTGCTTTATTATTCCAGATTTTCGTATTATTCCATCTGCAGTTTGTTCCAGGCCTGCAGCAGAAAGACTCCGGATCCTATGGCTAACACTGTCAAAATCGTTCCGTACAGCATGTTGCCATACATGAAAAAGCCCGTGGCAAACAAGGCCGAATACACTAACAGACAACCGACTGCCATGCACAGTATCCCCAGCGGCAGATCACTTTTCCGCAGGCTTTCATCAATCGTTTCGCCATCCGCGTTGGCATCGTCGATTACTTTTTTCCAGCCTGGGCCGCCGGGATGAACCAGCTGGTAAAAACTGCGCAGTTTCTGTTTGCTGGTCGGCCGCGTTACCAGCGTTGCCAGAATCCAGGCAAGCGTTGTGATTCCCACTCCTAAAATCAGCTTATGCCAGTCCTCCAGCGGCATCCCGGGAAATAATCTCCAATGAATGATCTGGAAATACAGTGCTACCAGAAATGACACGATCATCGCCGTGATCTCGCTGAAAGCGTTAATCCGCCACCAGAACCAGCGCAGGATGAATAACAAGCCCGTGCCCGCTCCCACTTGCAGGATAATTTGAAAGGCCTGTAGCGCGTTTTGCAGACATAAGGCCAGGATCGCCGCGAATACCATCAGCAGCACCGTCGATATCCGCCCGACTCTCACTAATTCCTTTTCACTTGCTTCGGGACTTATAAACCGTCGCCAGAAATCATTGACGATATACGAGGAGCCCCAATTCAGATGTGTTGATATGGTCGACATATACGCCGCGATAAGAGACGCCAGGACTAACCCAAGCAGGCCATGCGGTAAAAAGGTCAGCATCGCCGGATAAGCCAGGTCATTTTTTACGATAGCGGGATTCACATGCGGAAAGGCCGCTTGAATACTATCCAGATTGGGAAATACGACCAGCGAACACAAGGCCACAATAATCCATGGCCACGGACGCAGCGCGTAATGAGCTATATTGAAGAACAAGGTCGCACCGGTGGCATGCTTTTCATTCTTTGCCGCCAGCATGCGCTGGACCAGATACCCCCCGCCGCCCGGCTCCGCCCCCGGATACCACACGCTCCACCACTGGACTGCCAGGGGTATGATAAGTACTGACACCAGCAGATTCATATTCTCTTTGGAGCTGACATCGAATGCCGGCAGAAGCGACAGCTTTTCACTAACATTGGGGTGCTGCAGCAATGCACCGAGACTGCCAATATCGGTATGATTAACAGCCACGATTGCCGCGGCAATAGCACCCGCCATGGCTATGATAAACAATAGAAAGTCCGTTAAAAGTACCCCTTTCAACCCGCCCAGGCTGCTGAATATAACCGTTACCGTCGCTGCTACCGCGATAGACTGGATTGGACTCAACCCCAACATGACGCCGCCGATCTTTATGGCCGCCAGCGAAACAGACGCCATGATAAAGACGTTGAACAGGACTCCAAGGTACAACGCCCGGAATCCCCTCAGGAATGCCGCCGACCTGCCGCTGTACCTGATTTCATAAAATTCAACGTCGGTCATCACCTTTGACCGGCGCCACAGCTTGGCATACACAAATACCGTCAGCATACCCGTCAGCAGAAAAGCCCACCAGACCCAGTTGCCGGCCACGCCGTTCTGCCGCACAATGTCAGTAACCAGGTTGGGCGTATCGGTCGAAAACGTGGTGGCTACCATCGAAAAACCAAGCAGCCACCAGGGCATATGCCGCCCGGAAAGAAAATATTCTGATGTGTTTTTCCCGGATTTCTTGGCGACGACGACGCCTATAATCAGTGCTATCACAAAGAAAGCAATGATTATTCCCCAGTCAAGATGTGAAACAATCATGATAACCCCTCAGTTTGTTTTTAACCGTAACTAACTTCAAGTCATGTATTATACTATTTTTTTA
>CAZCLS010000508.1:0-3373 GCA_964499565.1 uncultured bacterium | reverse complement strand
ATCAGTAGCAAAAGCATATGGGACATACACTTACTGAAAAAATTCTGGCAAATCATGCCTCCCGCTCTTCCGTTCAACCAGGCGAGTCGCTCTGGGTTGATGTCGATGTCCTCATGACGCATGATGTCTGCGGGCCCGGCACGATCGGTGTCTTTGAACGCGAATTCGGCCAGGATGCCCACGTCTTCGATCCCGAAAAGATTGTGATCATCCCCGATCATTATATCTTCACCGCCGATCAACTCTGTCATCGTAATGTCGATATCCTGCGCGCGTTCTCCGCCCGCCAGGGCATACAATATTTTTATGACCCCGCTACCACGTCCTATAAAGGCGTCTGCCATATCGCCCTTCCCCAGGAAGGCCATACCCGACCCGGCGAAGTGCTGTTAGGCACCGATTCGCACACCTGTACCGCCGGCGCGTTCGGCGAGTTCGCTACCGGCATTGGCAATACCGATGCCGGCTTTGTGCTCGGTACCGGCAAAATTCTGCTCAAAATTCCCGCCAGTATGAAATTCGTCCTGGACGGAATTTTACCTCCCTATCTCATGGCTAAAGACCTGATCCTGCGCATTATCGGTAATATCGGCGTCGCCGGCGCTACCTACCGCGCTATGGAATTCTCCGGCGATTGTATCGATGCCATGACCATGGAAGAACGTATGACTATCTGTAATATGGCAATCGAAGCCGGCGGTAAAAACGGGATCATCGCTCCCGATCAGACTACCCGCGATTACGTTGACGCCCGCACCTCGAAACCGTATATCGAAGTATTCCCCGATCCGGATGCGTCCTATTATTCAACACACCGAATCGATGTCGCCGCGCTCGAACCGTCGGTCGCTAAACCGCATTCACCCGATAATTACGCCACGGCCCGCGAGTGCGCCTCAACCAAAATCGACCGGGCCTATATCGGCTCCTGCACCGGCGGCAAATTAACCGATTTTATTGCCGCGGCACGTATCCTTGACGGTCAAACCGTTTCAGTCGATACATTTCTCGTTCCCGCGACGAAGGAGGTCAGTGATGCCCTGCCCGTCACTATGCTGAACGGCAAGCCGCTGACCCGGATTTTCGAAGAAGCCGGCTGCCTGCCGGTCGCGCCGCCCAGCTGCGCAGCATGTCTCGGCGGTCCCGATGATACTTTCGGCCGCGCGATGAACACTGAAGTAGTGATATCCACGACTAACCGTAATTTCCCCGGCAGAATGGGTTCCAAGGGCGCCGCGGTATATCTAGCCTCCCCCTATACGGTTGCCGCCTCTGCCGTGAACGGCACCATAACCGATCCGCGGGAGTATTTCTAACCATGGCCTTGATTCACGGAAACGTTTTTGTCGTCGGCGATAATATCGATACTGACCAGATTATCCCGGCTAAACATCTGACCTTAGTTCCGACGATCCCGGATGAATATCGCGAGCTTGGAAAACTCGCCCTGATCGGTCTGCCGGATTCCTGTCCGCGCTTTGTTCAGGAAGGCCAGTACCAGACCGACTATCCTATTATTATCGCCGGAGAAAATTTCGGCTGCGGCTCTTCCCGCGAGCATGCCCCCATAGCGCTCGGGGCCGCGGGTGTCAAAGCCGTTGTCGCCCAGTCTTTCGCGCGGATCTTCTTCCGCAACAGCATCGCGACCGGGGAAATCTACCCGATTGACAGCCGCGCCCGCTTGTGCGATCTGTTCCAGACCGGGGATGAGGCGCTGATTGATTTAGACCAAAACCGCATTACCCGGGTCGCTTCGGAAGAGGTGTTCGACCTTGTTCCACTCGGGGACGCGCGGGTTGTTATTGATGCAGGCGGTATATTCGCCTATGCCCGTACATCGGGTATGATTTCATGATTTGTATATCCAGTTAAGTGTTTCAGGCACGGGAGTTCATATGTTACATCTCTTCAGAAAATCTCAACGGGTAATTCTCTGGGTTATCCTCATTGTCGTTATAATTACCTTCGTTATCTGGGGCTCCGGCGGTTCGTTCCTGCCCCAAGGCAGCAAAATCCTTGTTGGTCAGCTCGACGGTAAACCGGTTTACGACGAAACCCTGAATACCTATATGCGCTGCGCCCTCGTGTATCGCCGCCTCCTCGGCTATGAACCCGAGGCTAATACTGATGCCGAAAAACTGAAACAGGAAGCCTGGCAGCTTATGCTCCAGGTCTCTTTGGCTGAAAAAGCCGGCCTGGTTGTCAGTGATGAAGAAGTCGTCAAAACCGTTGAAGGTATCTTCGGTTCCCAGATCACCGCCAGCAAAACCCTCTATATGGGCAAGATTGCCCAGCTAGTCGGTATTCAAATGCTGCCGCGCGAATTTGAAGAAAGTCTCCGTAAAGTCATCCTGGTCGAAAAAACGCGCCAGTGCCTCCAGAATACGGTCCTTATTCCTGAACAGGATATCCGTCAGCAGTACCAAATTGACAACACCCTGATCAAAATCGGCTACATCCCCTTCTTTTTTAATCAGTTTACTACCGGCCAATCAATCTCCAGTAACGAAGTCGAAGAGTTCTATAATACGAATCCCGAGCAGTTCCGCCTCCCGCCCCAGATTAATATTATCAGCGCGTATCTCTCGCCCGACCCGGGCTCTGTTGCGATCGAAGACGAAGAATTGACGAATTATTATGAGGAGATTAAGGACCGCTTCGTTATTACCAATCCCCCCCCTGATTCGACCGAAGTCGTTGACGAAGAGATCAAAGTGCGCTATAAGCCCTTTGCTGATGTCAAAGATACATTGCGTGACTCCCTCGCCCGTCAGCGCGCGAACGAAATCGCTAATGACACGATGACAATGCTCGACTTCGCTCTGATGGACTCGCCCATTTCAGACCCCGAAGAACTGACGGAAATGTTTCGCGCCAAAGCCCAGGAACTGGGCATCTCCACCCTCGAACCCGGTTGGCTGGCCCAGGAAGATAGTATCCCCGGAATCACCGGCTCGGTCGAAGCGGTGCGCAAGGGGTTTGTTATGAAACCGGGTGAAGAGAGCGGCCTGATTACCATGCCCGACCAGAGTCTGCTGCTGTTTCTGGTGCGTGATAAAAAAGAAGCTGAAATCCCCCCGCTCGAGGATAGTTATGCTTTCGTTGCTAAGGAAATTAAAGACCGGCGCGCGTTCGAAATGGCCCGCACTATTGCTAAGCAAACCTGCAATGAATTGCGTGCCGCTTCAAACGGTTTCTTAGCCGCCGCTCAGCAACGCGGCCTTGCCGTCCGGTTCTCTACCCCCATCAGCCGCGGTACCGGTCTTAAGGATATCAATTGCCCCGCCCGGATGGTTAATAATATGTTCGCCTTCTCGGCCGGCTTCCCCGTCGTGCTGCCCTTTATGGACGGATTTATGATCGCCGCGAATGT
>CAZCLS010000507.1:0-3378 GCA_964499565.1 uncultured bacterium | reverse complement strand
CGCGGGAGATATTATCCCGGCCGGCGGGGAGCGGGAGAGAGCAGCAGTTATAGAAAGGAGTAAATAGACCGACGGAATAGATATTATTACTAAGCCGGGCCTGATTGTAATAAACAATAGAGTTAAATACGCCGTCAGGATTATTACCGCTGATACCGCCGCCCTGGCGTCGTGCGATATTACGAATAACGGTGCAATTTTCGATGGTACCGCCATTATCCAGAAAGACGCCGCCGCCTTCACGGCGGGAAGAATTAGCTGAAACGATACAATTTCGGATGACCCCCTGTTCCAGGGCAAAAATGCCGCCGCCTTTTTTACCGGCGGTATTATCTGAAATCGTTGATTTATGGATTATAGAGGGCCGCGCGTCATTGCGGAAAGGAATCATATAAACGCCACCACCGAAGCGGCGGGCACGATTAGCCGATACAGTAAGATGAATGCCTTCGGCACGTTCACCGCAGGCCAGACCACCGCCGAATTGGGCTGCATTATCACGGATCACACAATTACTGGCGATTGCTTGTTGATACAGATAAAGTCCTCCGGCGGTTTTGGCTTTATTATGTTCAAGTAACGAGTCATAAACCGAACCTTTGATATGGACGTAGATACCGCCGCCTTCGCCTGATGAGTTATGCGAAACGTAACAATTCGTAACAGAGCCGGCAAGAATTTCGACACCGCCACCCTGGAGACCTTTATTTTTGATAATCCGGCTTGAGCCGATGATTCCGCCGTTACAGAAGATGCCGCCGCCGCGAATAGACCTGTTTTTTTCAATAGAACAAGAGCCGATATAGGTGTTGGCATTTGCATACAAACCACCGGCATAGGTGCTGGATTTATTACGCGATATGAAAAAATCTTCGATCGAACCGCCTTTTTCAACATAGACACCGCCGCCGGACTGGCCGGCTGAATTTTTGACGACAGAGCAGCGTTTATGGAAGGCAGTACCTGAACTCCAGAGACCACCGCCGGTATTGCCCGCTGAATTTTTTTCAATGATGCAATCGGTGACTGAACCGCCGTTAAGGCAGAGAATGCCCCCGCCTTCGCCGAAACTGGTATCGGTGGTATTTTTCTTAATGATACAGTTGACGACCGTGCCGCCGCGATCGCAATACACGCCGCCGCCGCCGAAGAGAGCGGTATTGCCTTGAATAACGCAATTGGAGATAAAACCGCCATAGTCACAGAAGATGCCACCGCCGCGATTTTTGGAATAATTATTTTTGATAATGCAATTAATAACACGGCTGCCGTTATAACATTTAATGCCGCCTCCGGTTTGGGACGTAAAGGCGCGCTGGACCGTAAAACCGTCGAGGGTGGTATCGGGCCCGTTCATAATGACACACTGGGTAGCGTTGCGGCCGTCGATAGTAGTAACACCGGCTCCTTTCGTGCTGCGGACGGTAATTCCATTACGAATAGTAATCGGTCCGGAATAAACGCCGTGATCTACCCGGATGATACTGTCGGCGGGAGCATAATCGACTGCAGTCTGAAGATTGGTAAAGGCTTTCTGAAGTGAATCATAGGGAGGACGTTGAGAACCGTTTTTAGAAACAAAAATGACATGAGGATTAACGGTATAGGAATTTGTCTGGCTGGAGGCACGGTAAGTATCATTGGCAAGAGCGCGGACAAAAAAATCCACGGTAATGCCATTTTGAACAATGGGAATATCACCGTTGAAGATAAAGCCGTTATCAGCCGCGCCGGTTTGGAGCATGCCGCGGGAAATCCAGACGCCAGGGCGCATACGGTACAGCAGTTCAACGGACTGAAGACCGCTTATGTTAGTCGTTATATGAGCATCAAGGGAGACGGGAGTGGCGTTCCGCACAGCCATGGGGGCATAGGATAGGACATGGGCCGAAAGAACAGGCAGTGCCGGCTGCTCCTGGCGCGCGACGAGAGCATACGGTTGAGGACCGAAGGGGACATTATACCCGATAACAAGAATAGTTGTTGTGCCGGGAGGAACACAGGCGAGCTGGATATGTTCGATATTATTGATCCGGTCCGATACAGCTTTCGAGATGCTCCGGCATACGGAATTATCAGGAGTAATAACGACCAGGTCAAGGTCATTCACCAGTTGGACGGTACTGATAAGGGAGCCGGGGTAATCAGAATAGGCGAGAGTAATGGACAGCATGGATGGCGGGCCGGAAACAATCTGATATACATTAGTCATACCTGTTGCGCACGCATCTCCATCAATGGGATAGAGAGAAAAGCCGTTGGGAGGAAAAAGGGAATGTTCAATATCAAGCATACCGAATCCTTCAATGGAATTGGGATGACCGGGAGGGATTTCGCGCGCGGAACCGAAGCCGTACTGACCGGGACTGAGAGAACGGGCGCCATTAATCAAAGTTGCTTTAATGAGTGCGGCGCTTGGATTGGGGATATTTTTAAAAGCGCGGAAGAACTGGCGCACGAGAGCGGCTGCTCCGGCAGCGATAGGTGTAGCCATGCTGGTACCGCCGGAAAAGGTATAATAACTGTTATATTCTCCCCAGGCGGTACCGGCGGTTGGATAGCGGGAACGGCAGGATATGATATCAGTGCCGGGAGCCACGACATCCGGTTTGATTCTGCCATCGGCAGTAGGGCCGCGGCTGGAGAAAGCGGTCATTCCGCGATAGAATGGATCGGGGCTGGAAGATACCAGGTCCTGGGCGATCGGGAACACAGGATAAAGGCTGAGGGAAACGTCGGCCCAGGCAAAAGCGGTGCGGCCACCGGTGCCGGGCAGACGTGATGTTTCAGCAGCACCGACAGTGAGGACATTTTTTGCTGTACCGGGGGCATTGAGCATACGTTGACCGATAACGCCGTTGCGATTCGGGTCGCGGCCGGAATTCCCGGCGGGGAAGACCAGGAGCATATCTTTATGGTCCCACACGAACATATCGGCCATTTTGGAGTACCAGGTATAGGCGCTCCCGGCTTCGGAACCCCAACTGTCGGAATGAATCCTCGCGCCGCCGATATAGGCCTGGTACATGATCTCGTATAGGTCGAATGCCGCGGCGCCGATACTGTCACTGGAATCACTCAGGGACTGATGGATAAGCATTGCGCCGTGGGCAATACCTTTAAACTGCCGGCTACCCAAAGCCGCGCCGGTGCCGATGATGCTGCCGGCAGTGTGAGTGCCATGGCCCTGGTGATCGCTCCAGTCGCCTAAACGCCCGAGACCATGGGCGGCGCGGAGTTTGCCGGCAAAATCGGGATGGATATTTCCGTAATTACCGGTATCAATGCCGGTATCGGCATGACCGATAATTTCGCCGTCGCCGGTAAGGCCGTAGGTATTCCAGAGTTTTGAGACATTAATGCCTTTGCTGGACGCGG
>CAZCLS010000506.1:0-3379 GCA_964499565.1 uncultured bacterium | reverse complement strand
GCATCGTCCCTCCCACCGGTAAAACAACTGTTTCTATCCCGTTCTGGTCTCAGGCTACGGTCAGCGGTTGTTCCAATGAACCTTCCTACGCCTGGTCGTTCGGCGACGGAGCGTCTACTGCCCGCCTCCAGAATGCCTGCCATGTCTATGACATGCCCGGTCTCTACGACTGGCTGGTCGTGTCACGCGCCGGCGGAACCGTCGTAACACAATCGGGTCAGATCGATATCGCGTTTATTCCTGAACCGGCTGTCATGTTTCTGCTGTTCCTGCTCGGTATACTCCAGCTCCGCCGGTTCTATCAACGCTAAAACATGCCTCTTTACATATCAATCCCTGATCACAGTACGACTCACCTTTCAGTAAGCACGCCCCCAATTGGACTGATCTGACCGGTCGGTCCAATCCGCTTCGTCCTGTGAAGCCCTGCTTCATCAGGGTCCGATCAACTCGTTTTTATGAATTACAAGTACTACAATACCATTATTTGCCGGATTATGGTATACTATTGATTGCTACGTTTTCTTTAACACCGCTACGGGAGCTATTATGAACTATCGCAGATTAGGCAAATCCGGCCTCAAAATAAGTGAAGTGTCCTTCGGATCCTGGGTTACGTTCAAAACCCAGCTCGATGTCCCCTCTGCCCAGAAAATCATGACCGCCGCCTATGACGCCGGCGTCAATTTCTTTGACAATGCTGAAGCGTATGCCCAAGGCGCCTCTGAAACCATTATGGGTGAAGTCCTCAAAAAAACCAGTTGGCGCAGGGATTCTTACTGTGTATCAAGTAAGGTCTGTTTCGGGTGCGTTCCCGGACCCGCACCCACCCAGCGCGGCCTCAGCCGTAAACATGTCGTCGAAGCCTGCCACCAGGCTCTGCAGCGACTCCAGGTCGATTACCTCGACCTGTATTTCTGTCACCGGCCCGACCCCGAAACCCCCATCGAGGAAACCGTGCGCGCTATGCACGATCTGATCCAACAGGGTAAAGTTTTCTATTGGGGTACCTCGGAATGGTCGGCCCAGCAGATCATGGAAGCCTATGGTATCGCCCGCCAGTACAACCTGACTCCGCCTTCCATGGAACAGCCCCAGTACAATATGTTCGTGCGCGACAAGGTTGAAAAAGAGTTCGAACGGCTGTATTCCGAGATCGGTCTGGGCACGACCATCTGGTCTCCTCTTGCCTCGGGAATCCTCACCGGCAAATACCTGAACGGCATTCCCGAAGGCTCCCGCATGTCGTTAAAGGGCTATGAATGGCTCAAGGATATGCTTGAAAGTGAACAAGGCAAAAAACAAATGGCTCAGGTGGCTGAACTGAAGAAGGTTTCCGATACCCTCGGCATTTCTCTGGCACAGCTCTCGATCGCCTGGTGCCTCAAAAATCCGAATGTCAGTACCGTTATCCTCGGTGCCACAAACGTTTCTCAACTGCAGGAAACCCTCGCCGCTGCCGATCTGGCGCCACAGTTGACCGACGATGTGATGCAATCCATTGCAACGATCCTGAATTCTGATTAAAAAAGCCGAACCATTGAATATATTGTACTGCAACGCGTCAAATAGCAAGGAATTTAAACCGATTATGCTATAATAAATTATGGAAATTTTTTATAACCTCGTACAAGGAACCAATTATGAAAATCCTCTATCCAATTTTGGCAATATGCAGCATCGCCTGTCTGATCTCTCTCTCCGCCGCTGCCGTCCCTCCCGGAAATATCACTCCCGGCGCTGCCGGCAAAGCCACGGTCACTAAACCGGCTGTTGTCCAGGAAGGCACCAACACTGTTTCCGCTCTGGATCTCCGCCAGGACAAAAAACAGGCCCGTAAAGACGCCAAAAAACGGACGGTCAGACAAACTAACCGCGAAGCCAAACGCGATGCCCGATCCACTCAAGCCGACCTGCGCAAGGAAGAAATCGAACGGCCTGAAGCCCGCGATGAACGCAAGGAAGTCCGCAGCGATTACAAACAGGATAAAAAAGGCACCAAAAAGAAAGACCTGCGTGAAACCAAAAAGGAAATAAAAACCGAGTATAAAGACGCCCGTAATCAACTGAAAGAAGACGGTAAAGATGAATCGCTTGAAGAATTATCAGAAGAAAACGGAGAAGCACCACCAGTAGAATAATTACTTACCCGCTTCTTTTTGAATACCCAAACACCCGCATTCTGCCGCGGGTGTTTTTTTCATCAGGTCTGACGTGTCCGGCGCGCCCGACCTGTCAGACACATTCAATCCACATTCCACAATCTACAATCCCATCACTCAATCGACGGGCGGACACATGGGTGCGCCCCTACATTACGTCACGAAAAAATAGCACACACCCGGCCTCACCGAGACCGGCTACAGTTGAGTTGTCAGGGTTCAGGATTCAGCAAAAAGCATTCTCCATCATTCCGCGCCGTTGGCAATATCCCTCCCTGACCATTATCCATCAACCATTATCCATCACCTATCATCCATTAAACCCTGAACCCTGAACCCTATCCACTCTACTGGCATTCCATTCCCCATTCTGCTACAATAATGCTCTTATGTCCTATGTTTGGAACAGCGCTGAAATTGTCCTGACCCTCCTGCTGGCCGCGGGCTGCGGGGTCATTCTTGTGCGTAAAAATATTCTGCATCCCCGCGCCCTTTCAGACCTGAGCAGAATCATGGTCTCCCTTGTGCTGCCCTGCCTGCTCTTCAGTAAGATTATCGCCGCCGTCAGTATCGATTCGTTCCGTCAGCTATGGGTCTTTCCCGTCTGCGGTATTGCCTTTGTCTTTGCCGGTCTGCTTCTCGGGTGGCTCGTTGCCCGCCTCTGCCGCCAGCCGGAACTCTCCCGCGGCTTTATGGCCGGCATGGCCTTCGGTAACAGCGCCTATATTCCCCTCGCGATCGTCGCCGCGATCGCTTTTCAAAATCCCGACCTGTTCGGCAGCTCTGACGGCGTAGCACGGGGCGTTACGTTTATTTCCTTGTACCTGGTCACGTTCTCTCCGCTCATGTGGTTGATCGGCTATCCCGTCCTGACTCATCGCTCTCTCAAAGGAGTGAAACTAACTCAAATCCTGCCGCCCCCCGTTATCGCTTCTCTATCGGCTATTCTGCTCGGTTTGATTCCCTTCACCCACAATCTGTTCCTTGGCGCCGATGCCCCTCTCAAAATGATTCACCAGGCCGCCGCTATTCTAGGTCAGGCGACCGTGCCGCTCGCACTCCTGATCCTGGGCGGTAACCTTGCTCACGGCACCCATACCGGTATTATTAAACCGCTCTCTCTGGCCGGATTTTCGGTCGGCCGCTTTATTATAATGCCCCTTTTCGCTCTTGCTGTCATGCTCATCCTGCGCGCCGCCGGATTCATTTCTTCTCCC
>CAZCLS010000505.1:2214-3380 GCA_964499565.1 uncultured bacterium | reverse complement strand
TCTACTACGTACAACTCGAGCGTGTTGCCGTTACGCCGGTACGCCACATCAGTCGGCGTGTCAAACGTGTCCTGTCCGGCATACGTACCACTGGCTTTCGTGTACTCTCCCACTTTTGTATAGGTGGTACCTGACAGCGTGTATTCTAAAACCCGGTTGTTGGCCGCGTCGGTTACCGCCAGGTACATCCCTTTGCCGTCCGGGGCGGCGGCTGCCGTTAGACCGATCTGGCCGGTGCCGGCGGTCGGGCCCATGGGAATTTTTAATTCAAAGCCCGGCTTTACCTGCAGTGCTCCGTCATGGTATTCTACCAGGTAAACTATCGCATACGCATCATTCCCGCGGTCAATCGCGAAAAAGCTGTTTTTTTGCAGGGGATGCGTTGCGACACCGGTGAATTTCCCCATCGGTTTTGTCCAATGGGTTTTATAGGCGGTCGTATTGTCCCAGACAACGATCCGGTTATTGCCGGTGTCGGCTATAACGATATACTCGTTCGTTCCTTCACTGATCACAGCCAGGCCGTGGGGGTCGCGCAACTCGCGCATAACCGGGTCTGATCCCGGCTGCCCGGCAAACCGCAGAGCGGTGAATGATACGCTTTGCTTATCCGGCCCACACAGGGGACCGTCAGTTATGAGCGTGTTTCCGACCTTGTTTGTAACAGTAACCACTCCTTCGGTCTCCAACTCGTCTCCCGGATTAATTAAGCGCGCCTTAGCAGCGTCGGCGATGGTATAACGGTACGGCCCGTCGCCCGAGGTTACGGTCGCGTTATAATACCCGATGGTGATTCTGACATCATATCCTGTCCGCTCTTTGCTGAGCGGTTCGATTACGTCAAACCGGTAGTCGGATGAACCGTTCATGTCCGCCGCTGATATGGTCATATAATATCTGCCGGGAGTTTTAAACGACGGAACCGTTTTAATTGCGGTATGTCCGAATCTGAAATGGTAGAAATATTCAATAAATGTCTGGCCGTCGACTTTAACACAAATCGGATTTGCCAGTCCACTGTTGACCGTCAGCAATAGTGAGTTATCAGTGTCAATTGAAACGCCGCGGGCTTTCTTGAACCCGGTCGCCGTGATTACACGCGGCAGGGATTCTCCCGCATCGGTCAGTTCGGTTATCTCGTATATAGCTCTGAACCGTCCCGCTTC
>CAZCLS010000505.1:0-2114 GCA_964499565.1 uncultured bacterium | reverse complement strand
CCGATCTTATCATAGGTCGGTTCGCCTAACTGCTCAGTCAGGTCATACCTGCCGTCAGCTCCCGTTTTACCCGAGCAGGACGGATTTGCATCCATATACCGCCAGGCTGTTACCGTCGCTCCGGGAACCGGATTGCCGTCACGGTCAAGCACCCGCACATACCATTTTTTGGGACACACCGTCCACCAATGCTCCAATCCCGCGCCCCGGCTGCCTACCAGAAATCGGTTCATCAGTTCGCAGGCCGGCAGACTGATTACCGCTTCGCCGATGGAAAACAAGTCCGGTCCCCAGGATTGTGTCATCAACTGGACCGGTTTCCCGTCCGCCATCTTGGCCGCGCCGGTCCAGGCCGGAAACGCAAACAAACCGTATAAGTCTCCTAACGGATGAAACAAATGTCCGCTTTCATGCAGCTCAGCGGCGTAGGTCCAATCAAATTTTTCCCAGGTCTGATTCTCACCCCACCAGATGTCTATTTCGCGCCAGCCCTCGTAACGGTCCTGCACGTCGCGCCAGGCTTTGAGCCGCTTATCGTTATCTTTCTGATGATCGGGAAATCCCATTTCGTACCCGTCGAAATAAGACCGCTGCAGCACGTCCTCATTCTTGATCGTCCCGGAACGCTCCCAGACGCATTGGATGCCGTCCGCCATCTTGCGTGACAAATATTCCAGACTGCACGGGTCGCCTTCAACAGTCGGAATCCTGTTCGCCAAATTGGCCGGCTCGGCGAAGATCGGATGATACGTGTATGAATGCAGGGCAGCTTCATAGCGGTTATTGCGCTTATTCATGTCTCCCTGGCATTCCAGCGACGCTACAACCCAACGCTCGCCGACTTCGTCCAGGTTAACCTTTTTCCAGGTTGCCCGAGGCCCGCACGGGATTAATGAATACGGCCAGTTTGTCAGTACCGTATATACCTGGTACTCCGCGTTGAACGGGTCGAACGGCGGCAGATCTTCCGTGAGTTCAAATACATAATCAGGGTTGCCGCTCGTTTCCGGCAGCGTATCGGCGTTGCGGTACGGCGTATTCAGCCATACTTTTAATACGCCTTTACCTGCCGGTATAGTTTTCTGTCCATTATTCTTGATGTTAATCTCATAGCCCGCCTGTTCGCCTTTTTCGGGCCAGCCGTACTTCGGCGCGCCCTGGAACGTCGAGTTGGTTGGGATGCGGTGAGTAAAGGCTATCTCCGCGTCCGGGGCAGGATTATAGGCATGTTGCTTCCGTACCGCGCTGGTCAGATCCGTCGCGATATACCCGAATACCCGGCCGGCTGCAACCGCCCGCACAGGTCCTTCAACCGCCTGGCGTGTGCCGTTCATTACTTCCTTGCTGGCCTCGCCGTCCGTGCCCGGCAGCCACTGGCGCGACATAGCTTTGCCCGTGTATAACGGCCCCAGGTCCTTTGTGGTCATGCCGGGTCCTAACGGTGCAACCCATAATTCTAATTCCGCCTGCTTGTCGCCCGTCAGAAATGTCAGCGTATCAAAACCGTCTTTCGTGTAATCGGCACAGATGAACGTGACCGGCAGAACCGCCGGTACGCCTTTGGCCGTGTCGCGTTTCGCCAGGGTTAATCCCGAGGCGTCAAGCGCGTAATATGTTATTTCGCTTCCGCCTTTCCCTGTTCGGGCCAGGGCGATAAAATCATTCGTTTTTTTCCAGAATTGTCCGCAGGCAAAGCCTGTTATGCCTTTGCCGTTATCCGGTAATGTAACCCGGCGGGCTATCTTCCAGTCATTTCCCGTTTCCGACGCCAGCGGACTGATAAGTACCAGTTCCTTGTCTGTCAGCGCCAGTAAACTGTCATGCCCTTCATGAGCAGGGTCACCTGCTGTAAGTGCGCGAATGCCCGCCAGCGGCAGTTTCGCTTCCTGGATGCATGTCCATGGCTCAGTGCTGAATTGTTCCGGGGCCCGGAATAGCTTCAGTGCCGTTGAGCCCTTTGCCGGATACAAAACCGCCAGCAGTTCCGTCCCGAAATCTTTGGGGTAAAAGTTTCCGATCGCCATCCCGCCCGGCAACGCGTCACGATAGTTGTCACTGGTGTCGGTCCAGCGCACTATCCATTCCGCGTCCTTGGCCCGCAGCGGCCCTTCATA
>CAZCLS010000504.1:0-3400 GCA_964499565.1 uncultured bacterium | reverse complement strand
GCACGGCTGGCTGGCATACCGAGTTGGCCGGATAAGCCGGGGAATCACACCTGGGTGGAGATATGGGATGGGGAGTGGTATTTTACCGGAGCCGGTGAACCGGACGAGTTGAATAAGGCCTGGTTTGTGGCTGACGCATCGCAGGCGATAGAAACTAATCCCGTCCATGCTATTTATGCCGTGTCGTTTAAGCGCACAGACACCAATTTTCCGTGTGCCTGGAATCCTGCGGCACAGTATGTATCCGCCCACAATGTTACAAAGAGATACACCGGCAGTTCCGACAGAGCTGCAGTTTGTCCGGTAAGGGTTCAATACTTTGACAGACCGGATGGGAAGAGAACGGCAGTAGAAGTGATCGTGCATTGCGATGAAAAGATAATTGCCCGTGGAACAACACGTGATGACAAGTGCGACATGAATGATATGCTTGAATTCCGGCTGCAGCCGGGAAAAATATTTGAGATAGAAGTAAAAGGGCCGGAACCATCAAATCAAGTCCGCTCACTGCACATAACGAACAGCACGCCAATAACGGTACAATTCTATACTGAACAATAATGCAAGACCGGGCACCCGATTTATGCTAAAATAACATTAATATATATAAGCATATAGTTTTTTACGATTGTTTAGGCCGCAATACTTTACGTCTCAGCAGCGTTTTGAGATGACCTGATTTTAAAGTCTACCATGGGAAATACATGAAGCATACGATTACAGCAGTATCAGTTGGAACGCTTCTTGTTTTTGCTGCATGCATGGCATATGCAACGGTGGAACCGGTGTGTGTGTATTCATTTCCGGAATCGTATGATGGAACCAGCCAGACGGTAACCGACCAGGGCAGCGCGGGCAACAATGCCGCCGCTACAACCGCAGCCGACTCATTTTCGAATATATCACCCTTTGATCCAACCGGCTTGAGCGATACGAACGGGTCATTTGACTGCAGCATACCCAACAGTATCAAAACCGACGGAATAGACCTGCTGGAAAACAGCGCGGTAGAGACGTGGGGCGGGTATACCTATGATGTCTGGATCAAATGGAACGGCACGGGCGGCGGCATGAAAATAATTGATTATGCCGGCACGGAAGTGCTGTCATTTAATGGCGGCACACTTCTGTTCGGTGCTGTCAACAATCCGGGCTACAGTTGGGGCAGTATCAGCACAAACGGCCTGCAGGCGGATACCTGGTATCATATCGTCGGCGTCTTTGACTGTGAAGGAAACACAATCGATGAAAACGGGGGTATTGCCGGTACAATGCGTTTGTTTGTCGATGAGGAGCAGGTAGCTGAAATGGCCTGGGGCAAAGGCACCTACGGAGACAATCTGAACAGAAAAATCGGGTTCGGCACGCATCCGTCCAGCGGTGAGCAATATCAAGGATTGCTATACAACCCGCAGGTACTGTTAGGGGTGCGCCAGCCGGCCCAGGTGCCGCCTCGAGTCAGGAATCTATATGCCAGCAAATGGCAGTATTACGACAAAATCGAAATAGTCTGGAGTAACAGCCCGACGGCTACGCATTACGCCCTGTACCGCGCGACGAATAATTATGCCGCAACGTCAGCCGCTTTGGCTACAAACATACTGACCACAACATACCAGGACACTGCCGCGGTCGCGGGAACACGGTATTATTACTGGGTTAAAGCCGGAAATGACAAAGGATTCAGCTATTTCAGTCCCGGAGATTACGGCTATCGTTCCGCTCCCGGTCAACCTCTGGCGCCATCGAATCTGAGCGCGTCGGATGGAGATTATGTGGATAAAGTTCACCTGAGCTGGAGTGCCAGTGTCAGCACAAATGTAATCCGCTACGAAGTATTGCGCAGTGACACGAATGATGTAAACACAGCGACAGCTCTTTCATCGGACGTTACGGGAACAAGCTATGATGACACGACGGCGATAGTGCCGCAAACGTATTATTACTGGGTAAAAGCAAGTTCGGCCTCACTGTGGAGCGGCGAGAGTGACGGCGATGACGGTTACCGATCAGCGCCGTTTGATCCGCCGCTTATACCCTGGCCGCAATCAGTAACAACAAATCCGGGACTGTTGACCGTGACGTCCGCTTCCCGGATTGTTGTGTCAGAAGCAGCATTGCTGCCTCTGGCGGCAGTAATAGCTGGGGAATGTATGAACGCCTTCGGTCTGTCTCTGTCATACCAGGTCGGCACGGCAACTGACGGGGATATTTACCTGGAATTAACGTCGGATCCAGCGATAACGGGAGAAGTGTATACCGTAACGGTCAACACGAAAGCGACGGTAGCGGGCGGAACGTACGCATCAGCTGCGATGGGCAGTGTCACCCTGCTGCAGGCGATGAAGAAGAGCGGGTTTGACATCACGATCCAGAAGATGACGGTGCGGGACTGGCCTTTTTCGCCATTCAGAGGGGTGATGGTAGATGTCGGTCGGCAGTTGAACGAAATTGATGACATCAAGCATATAATTATATTGTGCCGGTTATATAAAATCAGGTACATGCAATTACACCTTACCGACAACCAGGGCTGGACATTTCCCTCGACAAACTTCCCGTTGTTAGGAACAGCCAATTCTGCCGCGCACGGCGGCGTGCCGCCGGTGAAATACACGCGGGAAGAACTGGCCCACCTGGTGCAGTTTTCCGAGGAGCGGGGTGTAACGATAATACCCGAGATCGACTGGCCCGGTCACAGCGGTGCGATGCTGCGGGCGATGCCGTCCTTCTTCGATCCTAAAAGTTTAGGCGTAGTTAATGTAGCGACGGAAGAAATATATGACGCACTGGATGATATCATAGGGGAAGTTTGCGACGTTTTCGCGCCTTCGCCGTATTTTCATTTCGGTTCGGATGAAGTTGGTTTAGGTGGATTATACAGTGCCTACAGTACAGAGCCTTATATTGTCAGCAACGGCATAACCAGCGGGAGCGCCTTGTTCACACATTTTATGGAGCGCATGGTAGAATTCATCGAAAAGCGCGGCAAAAAGGCCATGGCGTGGGAAGGTCATCATGCCGTTAATGATACCTTGCGCAGAATCCTGATGGTCGAATGGGCGGCGGGATACAGACCGCAAGATATCATTAATGATGGGTATACGATCGTCAACGCGGCCTGGTGTCCGTTGTATGTGGTTGAAAACCAGACCTGGATAACGCCGCGCAATGTCTACGACTGGAATCTTTATTCCTGGGGCAACTATCCGCGGCTGCCGCGCTTGTATGACGAGGCCTACTGGCTGTATTGCGTTCCGACGAATAACGTTATCGGAGGAATGTACTGCTCGTGGGAGAATCCGGGAGATTTTCAGGTTGAAGGCTTGCGCACACTTGTACCGGCGATGAGTGAACGGATCTGGATCCCGGATGCGGCACACCGCTATGAAGACTTTGA
>CAZCLS010000503.1:0-3411 GCA_964499565.1 uncultured bacterium | reverse complement strand
GGTTCTTGATCGCACATATCAATAGCCAGAAAAATATTCCAGAAATCTAAAGATTGAATGTGATGGGTAAAGGATTCCAGGGAATCCCAGCGTTCGCAATAATTGACGACAGCTTTATCGTCATAATCAAGAGAAATACAACAATGGCTGCATCCGCGTTTACTAAGGGTAGGACCGATTGAGCCGGATAGCAAATCGAGGATATTTTTACGTTGGACAGATAAAGCGGTCCTGAAAGAGATCATAAGAACATACATAGTCGCCAGATAGTAATAGTTAAAAAAGAGGGGCATATAGCGTACCATAACGACCTGGCGCACTGGAAACAGGCGTAAAACATACGCAATCAATTATATAGCTAAAAAAATAAAGATTGATGATGACAGAAATGATGCAGTAAAAAACGCAAAGTGGCAATATTTTGACAATCAGTAGGGACGTGAGATACCGAGTTTTTTAAGGCGGGCATGCAAAGTAGTGGATTTCATGCCCAGGACATCAGCGGCGCCGTTTTTGCCGCTGATGCGCCATTTAGTTTGCTTCAGGACCTGCAGGATATGAGAACGTTCAACATCTTCAAGGGTAGACAACTCTGCATTTTCGACAGAATCGGGAGTACTCAGGCAGACATTGAGAACCGAGTTGTTACTCATGATAATGGCGCGTTCAATGACATTGCGTAGTTCGCGGATATTACCGGGCCAGTCATACTGTTGGAGCTGAAGCATCGTTTCGCGCGGTATTTTATCGATAAGTCTGCCGGCTTTATTACTGAAAAAGCGCACAAAGTGCCAGACTAAAAGGGGAATATCATCAATACGTTCGCGCAAAGCGGGGACGCGGATAGGGAAGACATTAAGGCGATAAAACAAATCAGAGCGGAAGGTATGATTCCGGACCATATCCATCAAATCGCGATTAGAGGCTGCAATAACGCGCACATCAACGCAAATTGTCTGGTTACTGCCCAAGCGTTCAAACTGACCGGATTCAAGGACTCGCAAGAGTTTAGCCTGCAATTCAATCGGCAATTCGCCGATTTCATCAAGAAACAGGGTGGATTTATCGGCCACTTCGAAGCGGCCGGGGCAGCGGGTAATAGCGCCGGTATAGGCACCTTTTTCGCGGCCGAACAATTCACTCTCAATCAAGGTCGGGGGTAAGGAAGCGCAGTTTATAGTGATCATGGGGCGATCGCCGCGGGGACTCATGTCATGAATAGCCTGGGCCAGCAGTTCCTTACCGGTACCGGTTTCGCCGGTAATGAGGGCGACCGAGTCAGTGGGGGCAACCAGGCGGGAATTCTGAAGCATTTCGCGAACCTGATCGCTATCGCCAATGATTTCGTTGCGACTACGTTCGGAGAGAACTTCCTGTCTGAGGTAGATATTTTCAGCTTCCAGGCGATCTTTCAGAGTCTTTATTTGGACCAAAGCGGCTTCAAGATCCTGGTGGGATTTTTCGCGTTCGGTAATATCGGTAAAAAGGGTAGCGAAACGACCGGGACGGGGACAGAACACAGAAACTCTAAGATGTTTATTAAACGTTGGGAAAAAGGCTTCAAAGGTAACAGGCTCGCCCGACTGGACGACCTGCGCGTAGATAGAGAGATGAGCTAAGCCATCGGCGCTGAAGACACCGGAAGCCAGGGCGTTACGGGAATTGGCCGCATTAATACCGGTTATAAGCTCATAGGCGGGATTAACCGTAATAATCCGGAAGTCAACAGCAGCGCCGTTTTCATCATAAATCAATTCATGCAGGGCCAGGCCTTCGTTTACATTGCTAAACAGGGAGCGGTAGCGTTGTTCACTTTCGACGAGTTCCATTTCGGCGAAAGCCTTGCGGATAGCGATACCGATTTGTTCTGAAACGGCTTCGAGCATGGTAATTTTTTCAAGCGGCACCATATTTTCGCGTTGGTCAGCGATATGGATTAAACCGATAATAGATTTATTCAGTAAGATAGGGATCAGAGCAACAGATTCATAGCCGACCTGGTTACAAACATTTCTGGTTTCCCCTTTATCTTTTTGGGAAACGGTAGCCAGGAAGGCAGTGGTTGCGTTCATATAAAAGGACCCCAGGGTCGTATAGAACGGCAGGGAGGGATCGGTAGTGCCGGTGATGACATTTGTGCACATGCACGCATCGGTATGAATTGAGAGGGAACTTTCGGATTCATAGAATTGAGGACTGAAACCGGAATAAGCCAGATAGGGAATAGCGCCGTCATCCTGCAGGATCCGGATACCGACCGCCTGGCAAAGGGACCATTGCTTAATTTCGCTGACAAAACTATCCAGCAGCTCCTGCTTACGGGCGGACTGGTTGGCACAACGCAACAGGCGGTTTGTGAGTTCCCTGGTATCATCCAGCCGGGATTGCGAGGTAGATTTGACAAGTGTTTGACTCATGGGACCGAACTATTTTTAAACAATCATATGTTTTGAGAAAAACGTGAAAACGTTGTAAATAGTATAGCACTCTTGCCAGAGCATGTCAAACAGGAAAAGAGATAGGGTGTTGCGGGCTTGTTGACAGGTAGTGGCTGGAAAGCTATAATTTCATCATAGTAAAGCTGGAATATGTATTTAATAAAAAAGAATGATTGAATGACAGACATAAACGCACAGGAAGAAGGCGCATTTTTTGTATCTGTCCGGCGCGGCAACGATCCGTATGCTACGACGATGGCGGTGCTGACGACATTAAAACTCCCGGATTTCAGCAATAAGCGTGTGTTACTAAAACCGAACGCCGGACGTCTGGTATTGCCGGGGAAAGGGATAACGACCGATCCGCGGGTTGTAGCCGCGGCGTGTGATTTTTTTATTGAGCGGGGGGCGGAGGTAGCGGTGGGGGAGAGCACGATAATCGGGGTAAAACCGTTAGAATGCCTTGAATCGACCGGGATCGCGCCGATAGCACGGGAGCGGCATATTCCGGTGTTGGATCTGGATGATGAGCCGGCCGATATCACGCCGGTAGCGGGGATAGTGCTTGACCATCTCAAGATTTGCGGGGCAGTGAAGCGGTTTGATTATGTTGTATCGATTCCGGTGATGAAAACGCACATGCACTGCGGTGTATCATTGAGTTTAAAAAACATGAAAGGCTGCCTGCGCGGCAGGGAGAAAGTGAGATTACATCAATTACCGCAGCCGGCAATAGCCACACAAGAGAAGACGTTAGACCTTGCGATAGCGGATCTTTCGATGGTGTTGGCGCCGGACCTGGCGTTGATAGACGGCACGGTAGGGATGGAGGGATTGGGACCGAGTGGTGGAGAACCGAAAGAGATGAATATCGTAGTAGCTTCGACCGATTATCTGAGTGCCGACATGGTAGCCGCAGCACTGATGGGATTTGAGCTGGAGGAGATACCGCATCTGCGGTTGGCGGCGGAGC
>CAZCLS010000502.1:0-3429 GCA_964499565.1 uncultured bacterium | reverse complement strand
CTGCCGTTTTCAGGGACACTGACACGACATTCACCGGCAGTGAATCTGAAATTAACGTTAGTCCCTTTATAGATAATACAGAACGATAGTTTTTTCCAGTGGGCAGGCAAACGGGGATTTACGGCTATGCCATCAGACGTGGTTCTGACCCCGGCGAAACCGTTAACGATAGCCATCCAGATGCTGCCCAGGGTGGCGGCATGGAGACCACTGCTATTGCAGGAAGAGGGGATAGCGCCGTCTATGGCGCATGTTCTGAGAAAGTACTCATACGCCTTTTGCTGATAGCCGGCTTCGAGAGCGCAGATGACATGAATACCGGGAGAAAGGGATGACCGATGAAGAGTGATTGGCTCATAGACATCGAAATTTCTTTTCATGATTTGGGGAGACGACCATTCGGGCAGAAGCCACAAAGCCAGGAGCACATCGGCCTGTTTAGGTTGCCTGTGAGGCGCATCGAAAAAACCGTCAAATTCGGCATACAACTGAGTCACAGGATTTGCCGGGATTTTCAGGCGGGAAGCAACAGACTTCCAGGCAGACAGTTCTGAACGGGAAAGATCAAGGCGACGGCATACCTTTTTATACTGAGAAGGCTTGGATATTTTAAGGGTAGCTAACTGGTCCAGAGTGGCGCTGATATTCCAGCGAGCCATGGCATTGGTGAAGAAACTATTATTAACATTGCCGTTATATTCATCGGGACCCATAACATCGTTAATTTCGAAAACAGTTTTTCGACCGCTTCCGGATTTGACTGCTCGTGATACCCAGTAGCGGGTGGTACCGACCAGGATTTCAAGCAGAGGACCTGAAAGAAAGGAAGTGTCTCCCGATTGGAGACAATACTGGAAAGCGGCATAGGGTATGTCGGCGTTGACATGAATTTCCTGCAGGCCGCCGTTCCAGCGAATGATGGAGCCATTTGATGATACGAGTAATGTAGGGGTTTCTTCCAACCCGGTATGGGCGCTTTCCCAGGGAAATTTAATGCCGTTGCAGCCTGTATCGCGTGCGGCTTTCCGGGCGGCAGGGATACGGCGGACGCGGTATTCCAGAAGGATGCGGGCGATATCGGGAAACAGTGAAGTGTAGAACGGCAGCAGATAGATTTCAGTATCCCAGAAGATATGACCGGCATACTGAGTGCCGGTAAGTGCACGGGCGGAGACGCTGGCATCGAGATCGAGAGACACGTTATTGCGGGAAGCGGCCTGGAGCATATGAAAAATACTGAACCGCGCCATGGCCTGGGCGGTTGGATCCCCGGTAATGGTTATATCGGCATCGCGCCAGTACTTACGCCAGACAGAAGCATGTTCCTTTTCACATTCGGCGTAGGACGGGGCTGACTGAGCGGTAGATTTTACACATTCGACAGGGTTGTTTGAATGCAGACTGGAACTGACCGCGATAATTTTTTCGAGGGTATAGGTAATCTTACGATTGGCATGAAACGAGCAAATGAGCTGAACTGAATCTTCAGCAATACTGTTTTGAATTTCGCAGGATGAACTGCGTTTAGAGGAATGAAAGGCATGGCGGGCGCATACAGCGATATGAACATCCGACTGGAGCGTATGGGCCGCAAGTGTAGCATACAGGCCATTGGTTTCACGGCGGGAGACCGAGAGCTGTTGAACGCCATCGGGATATGAAGCGGACCCATCGAGACTAGTGGCTAATGAAACGTCGCCGGAGTAATTTTCGGGAGTAACGGCGTATGAGAATGCGGCAACATTGGGCCGGACCTGGCTGACGATGCGGCGGGAATCAATGCGTGTGATTCTGCCGGTGGGACTTTGCCAGCGCAAGGATCTGATAAGGACACCCTTTTTCATATCAAGGCGGCGCTCATGTGAAAGGACAGTACCTTCCGCCAGTGAAAGCCAGGAAGAGCCATCATGAAACTTGACAGAATGGAAAGCCGGCAGAGGAGCGTAGCGGGTAGAAGTGAAGCGGCCGGAAGGTTTGTCGTAAAGACCGGCCATTTGAGCCAGGGGAGCGTTAGAATCATCCGGGTGGGCTTCTTCTAAAGAGCCGCGCAGGCCGAGATAGCCATTACCGAGGCTGAAGACCGTTTCGAAATAAAGGTTAGTTTCTGGATTCGGGTTAGAATCAACAACAGACCATCCCTTAATATGCCGCATATCCGGTTGAGAAGTCATACAAGCCAAACAAGAGTAAAGCAATACACTTTATGAAGTAAGCAGGCCGTCGCAAGGCGGCCTGCAAATACAATACAGAAAGACAATTAACCGTAGAGCAGCAGGCCGGTTATGCGGAATGGCGCGCAGTCCGAACGCAACCGGCCTGGGATTCTACAAGCATGAAAACGTTTCAGCCAATACGTCTGCGGCGCAGGAAGCACAGCAGACCGGCTGTCGCCAGAACAGCAATCGCCGGTTCCGGGATAGCTGCCAGGGCATTCACTTCCGCGGGAGTCAGTACGCCGTTATACACCCGGACTTCATCCAGAATACCGAAGTAGGGGTACGTGTCATAACCAGCGGTACCGAGGAATGTATTCAGCAGACCGAAATTAGCCGGTGAATTACCCGGTTTCAGCGCTTCAAACGGCTGGCCATCGACATAGAACTGGACATCGTTGCCTTCGTTGATCGTAACGGCGACATGCGTCCAGACGCCATTTGAAAGCGCAGCCCCGCTGCTGATATAATCCTGAACACCCCAGGATGTAAATTTCAGGCGTTCACCAAATGCGCTGACGACCCAGCCGACTCCTTCCTGGGGATTACCGATAAAGACATGGTCGGTGTCGGGTGCGAGTTCATCAGGATTGACCCACATGGCGACGCTGAAATTATTGGTAAGCATACGGATTGGCGTATTGGAAGCGATCGTGACATGGCCGAAGCCGCCACCCTGGTTGAAGCCGACCGCGGTGTTATAGAGATCCGGGGCAACCGACTCCATCCCGAGGGTCGGATTTTCGCTGTACACCGCATCGAACTCGCTTGCGGAAGAATCAACGGCATTGGTACCTTCGAGTTCATCCAGGGCATAATAGGCGATGAGTTCAGCGGGGCGGAAGCCGGTATCACTTTCACTATAGAAGCTCCAACCGCTGGCATTACCGGCTTTAACCCAGTAGTAGTATGCCCTGCCGGGAACGGTATCGGTATCATCAAATGAGAGTGTAGTGATTTCACCCGAGATGGGTGTTGCATCCAGGGGATGATTACCGGTATTGCGGAATACCTGATATTTAGTCGCGGTAGCGGATGTGTTCCAGGTTACGCGCACGAAGTCGGTGAAGGTGCCGTCACTGGCCTGTACATTCATGGGCGGATCGGGCGACCCGGCGACTTTACGGAATCCGCTGTCGCTATAACTGAGGGGAGCGGGATCAGCATTTTTATAGGCCTGTACCCAGTAATAATAGACTACGCCGGGCGAGGCGGT
>CAZCLS010000501.1:0-3429 GCA_964499565.1 uncultured bacterium | reverse complement strand
TTTTGGGCAGTACGCAAGGCTACCAGGCAGCAGGCCTGTTCCAAAACTGATTCGAGATCGAAAACAGAGGAATCAAGATCAATCGTGCCGGCTTCTATTTTGGAAAGATTCATCAAATCACTGATAATATCCATCAGTGAACTGGCGGATGCGGAGATAATGCGGGCGTATTCCTGCTGATCTTGGTGCAGGGGAGTTTGAACCAGCAGGTCAATCGCGCCGATAACGGCATTCAGAGGAGTCCGCAACTCATGGGACATAGTCGTTAAAAAAGCGGATTTTGCCTGATTGGCAATATAGGCGCTTTTCTCTGCTTCGGACAGTTCCGAATGTTTCAGTCGATGCAGCTCAAGCTCCCGGTTGTGCCGGTCGGTTTCATAACGAAGATCTAGTTCCAGGCGAATCAAATCTTTTTCGTTTTCATACGCAGCGGCAAGGAGTTCAGCAACGCGCAGGTTGTGGGTGAAAGCTGAACAATAATCTTCGGACCGTTTAAACACATCAACCAGGGCGCGTTCAGCAGCGAGTTCAGCGGAAACATTCCGGGTTTTTCCAGTTGACTGGAGCAGCTCGGAATAAAACGCTACTGCCGCGTCGTAACGGTGCTGTTCGCGGGCAACCGCGCCGGAGAGCGAGAGCGCGGCATGCAGGATATCAGCATCGTTTGCATCGCGGGCAATAGTCAGGGCATCACAGGCATACTGAGCGGCATCAGGGATTTTATCGTTTTGAAGGGATAATTCACCCAGGGCAATGAGTGCGATAGCGTGATTTTGAGGCAGGTTATAATCTCGTGCCAGGGATAGTGCCTTCTTAAGGAAACGGGCGGCTTTGCGCATCAAGCCAAGGCGGCAGCAGCAATCGCCGATATGATTGAGTACGTAGAAGGTTTCATACGGGTTGGCATCCAGGCCAGGCAGAATAGCGTAAGCTTTTTGATATTGCTCAAGGGCCTTGTCATAGGTGTCCATTGAAGCATATATATCTCCGGAAATAATCAACGCGCGCATTTTTTCGGGCAGATCTCCGGCTTCATCACAGAGCGTAATATTTGCCGTAATACTATCCGATGCCTGTTTAACGTTGAGCAGTTTGCAGGAGATGCTTGCCAGGCGACTATTGATTATGCGGATAATCGCGCTATCGTTATTATCTTCAGCAAGGGCGACAGCCTTGCGAGCGTTTTTCAAAGCGGAGTCATACACATGCTGGAGCTCATCACAATGAGCCAGGAGAGAGAGGGCTATAGCCTGGCAGTGCGTATCGCTTGAACGATAAGCCAGAGAAAGGGCTTTTTCGGCTGAGGCGCGGGCAGGCAGGACAGAATTCCGCAGCAGATAACCGCGGGAAATATCCAAGAGCAAACAGACGCGATCTGAATCGTCACAGGCACGTTCAAGAGATTCAAGCAATTGAGATAATTCTTTCCAGACAGCCATTTAAGCAATCCAGCGGTTGAGTATATTTTTCAATTCCGCCAATCTGATCGGTTTGCTTAAATGGTCATTCATGCCTGCCTTGAGGCAGGCCTCGCGGTCAGCAGTAGATGTATACGCGGACATGGCAATAATCGGAACATTTTTCATCTGGGAATCAAGGTTGCGAATAAGACGGGCAGTCATGAATCCATCTAAAACAGGCATTTTACAATCAAGGAACACCAGGTCACAGGATGTGTTTTTCAGATACTCAAGCGCCTCACGGCCATTAGAGGCGACATCAACGGCATACCCGAGTTTTGTTAAAAGAGCTCGGGAAATTTTCAGATTGGTTTCTTTGTCGTCCACAATCAAAATACGATGTTTACACTGCTCAGATTCTGCTGACACCGTCTCGGATTGCGTGGAATCGGGAACAGTATCCGTTTGGGAAGAAGGTGTGTGGGTAACGGGAGCTGAACAGGAATCACCAGGAGGAAGCGGCAGAGAGATAGTAAAAGAAGAGCCTTTGCCTGGTGAGCTGGATACTGAAATAGAGCCATTCATCAGTTTGATCAATTGTTTGGCAATGGCAAGACCTAATCCAGAGCCGTCATACAACGTATCACCCTGGGGGGCAAACTTGGCGAATGTGTCAAAAATATATTTTTGAACAGAAGCGGAGATGCCCTGGCCGGTGTCTGAAACAGTAATGGTAATAATCCCATCCTGATCATATACGGGATTTGCGGCAACGCTGACACAGATGCGGCCCTGGTTGGTGAATTTAAGGGCGTTTTTCAGAATAGTGGAAATGAGATGAGCGATATGATGATGATCGCCGAAAACCAGGTTTGGAATCGAGGGACAATAATCCAGGTGAAGATCAAGATTTTTGCGGGCAGCTTCGTCTGCGAAAGAAGCCATGACCGAGTTGATGCAGGTATGAAGGTTGAAGGAAATGGGAGACAGGCGGATTTTACCGGCCTCGATTTTAGCCATATCAATGATATTGTCAATAACGTCCATCAAGGAATCGGCTGCGGCGCTGATCATGGCAACGAACTGTTCCTGTTCGGGTGACAGAGCCGTTTTAGCCAGCAGTTCGGCGGTTAGGATGACACCGTTCATGGGAGAGCGGAGTTCATGGGAAATATTAGCCAGGAACTGACCTTTAGCCTTGCCGGCATTTTCGGCATTGAGGCGCGAAGAATGCAAGGCCAGATTATGGTCGCGGAACTGTTCGGTTTGACTTTCGTGTTTTTCGGTTTCGTACTGTATCCGCAATTCTTCCGCGACCTGATTTTTTTCACGATCAAATCTGATGGTATTGATGGAGACAACACGCTCATGATGAACAAGGGCATTGCAATAATCATCCAGGGCAGAATAAACGCGGGAGAGGGATTCTTCGGTTTCAAGTTCGGCCAGCGGCAGAGAAGCAAGTTGAGCCACGTTAAGAGCCTGAGAATAGAAAGGCAATGCTTTTGGGAGCTGTCCGGCTTTTTCCTCAAGCAGCCCGCAGGTTTGCAAGGCCCGGTGCAGTTCGGATGCCTGGTCAAGGGTCCGGGCGATTTTCAAGGCTTCATTCGCGGCGGGCCGGGCTCGGGAAAACTGAGAGAGTTTGCAATAGGCTTCGGCGGTATAGGTCAACGATTTGACAATAACGGAGGTGTAGTCATGAGACCGTGCCATAGCCAGGGCATCGGTAAAGAATGCCAGAGCGGCTTCAGGCCCGTCTGTTTCAATCGATACGTTTCCGAGATTATTTAAGAGCTGACATTGAAACCAGTCGTCATTCAGTGATTCGGCGATAGTTACCGCTTTAGAATAAAAATTCCGGGCCTGTTCATAATCTTCCAGGGTCGTATAGACCGCGCCGATATTATTGCAGGCGCGTGCGGCCATTGTATGAATTCCGGCAGATTCGGCCCGGGAGAGAATTTCAAAACAATATTTTATAATGGACCCCCAAAAATAGACCAGTAGATAAGGTGTAAGCTGTGGTACA
>CAZCLS010000500.1:0-3443 GCA_964499565.1 uncultured bacterium | reverse complement strand
GCCCGCGTGACATGCTGCCCATTTATCCAGACATTGATACCATCATCATATTGAATATCCAGGGCAAGACTGTAATATGGCGATGGATCGTTTACAACAAACTTCTTGCGGAAATACACGGTCGAGTAATTGCCTTTCATATCATTCAGTAGTGTTGTGATGAAAGATTCACCATAACCGATACTAGTCTGACCGCTCAACCAGCTGGCATCTTCAATGAACGCTGAGGAGCGCCATGCATCAATCGGGACAGATGGTTCGGAACTACCTTTGCGATAATGCCATATTTGTTCCCGGGCGAATAATACCGTGTCAGTAGCGCTGCCGGAACTGGCGCTGAAGCCCGAGGAGCGCCAGCTTCCCGCAAGGTTATTGTCCAGGGAGGGATTAATCAGTTCCATTGAACTGCCGGCACCGCGTGCAGCGACCGGCCAGGGGAAGCCGGACTGATAGTCTACCAGGTCAACCAGGTTACTTGCGGTATCATACAGAGTGATCTGTTCGCCATCATTGTCGAGTTTTCCCGACCAGGGACCGTAGGAATAAACCGAGAAGGAATTACTGAGAGTAACCGGATTTCGGGCGGCGACGATATAAACACCGGGATCAACAACGACACCCTGGGGGAAGATGTAATCAATGCCGTCCGAGAGAAACCAACCTGAGATGTCGACAGTATTTGATCCGGGATTATATAATTCAATGAATTCTATCTGGTCAGTTTTGATGACAGGATCATAATGGATTTCATTGATGACAATCTGTGAAAACAGGGGGCCGGGAAAAAAACACAGAAAGAACAGAACCACGGTCGCGCTGAGAAAGTCGGAGGGAAGCCGCAAGGAGTTTAAGGCCCGGTAATAAAAACAATCAAGAATACTATCCCATTTCAAAGAATCACCTTTTCAAAAGAGATGTTTGAAGCATCCAAAGGATTCGCTATAGCGAATTGAGCTCTATTACAATAAAAACCACAAAAAATAAAATTCATCACATATTCACTGGTGTTTGATATTGTTTTAATTATATCACTGCCATGATTGTAAGTCAATATGAATGTGCAGGATACAAGGGTTCAGAAGCACAACTGCAAAAAGTGAATACAATCATAAGGGCTTGACATCATGTAATATCAAACAGTACACTGTTAGCCCTGGTTAGAGTAACAATGCATGGAGAATCAACAGCATGAAAAAACTCTACGCCCTGGCGTTACTTGCGCTGATCAGCACATCTACTCATGCGGAAAAAAAGTATGATGGACCTTCTGAAGGCCAGCAGGATGAGAAACGGCAGGCCGAATACATGGCGGGAAAGTATGACGCGTATAAAGAAATAGACCCTGTCAATGAACACAAAAAGGTACGCGTAATTTATTTTCATGCCGCAGACCGTGAACCGTGTGCGGAATATCAGAAACGCATTCAACGCATCATGTATGATTTCCGGGATTATTTTGAGAAAGAAATGGCGCGGAACGGATTGGGTCGCCGCACACTGAACCTTGAAACAGAAAATGGCAAACTGAAGATTCATGTGGTTAAGGGCAAAGAGAATGACGGAGCATACGACTATCACTCCGGTGGAAAGATCAACCAGGAACTGAAACCTGAATTGATGAGGCGGGGAATCGATATGGATCAGGAGAAAGTAATAATTTTCAACGGTTTGTCAAAAGTTACGGATGGTACGAATGTGCAGTTGTACGCGCCATATTACGGTATGGGGGCGAATCAGAAATACGGTATTTGTCACGTGGCTGATTGTGAACTGCTGGACACGATAAACCTGAGTAATACAACGACAACGATAATGATAGCAGAGCATGGCGGGCCGCGGCCGATGACACTTGGGAAGTTCAACACGATATATATCGGCGGCGCGATTCATGAATTGGGACATGGATTGACATTACCGCACAACAAAGCGAAGGATTCAGAGACGAATGCATTAGGCACAGCACTTATGGGTGCCGGGAATTATACCTATAAACAGGAACTCCGCGGGGAAGGCAAAGGCAGTTTTATTACCGCGGCACACGCGATGCGGTTATTGTCGCAACCTGTTTTCAGCAGTACCTTTAAGGAAAATGGTGTTGATCCCGAATGTTCATTGTCTGGTCTTGTTATCAGATATGAGGATGGTGCAATAGTTATAAGTGCTACGGTTGCCGCAAATATTGAAGCGTATGCGGCTATTGTATATAACGATCCGGAAGGCGGTTCGGATTATGATGCCAAGGCCTGGACATCATATGTAAATAACAGCAATAAATTCCTGGTTAAGGTCGGGGAAATGAAACCGGGAACATACAGCATGCGGCTGACGATTTGTCATATGAATGGAGCAATCAGTACATTTCCGATGCAGTACACGATTGATTCAAACGGCGTGCCTGACATCGCAAGCTTAAATCTTCCCTGGGCATTGGATTCGGCCTTGAGAGCCTATGGTGCCGGTGACACAAAAGGTCTGAAAAAAGCAGTGAAAGAAGGCCTGAAGAAATACAAAGGGCAGAGCGGGATAGAAGAACTGTTGCGGCACCTGCTGACATTGAGTGATCCGGTAAAGATTTCTCCGTCGCCGGAAAAAGCACCGGAGTCCGCCCGGCAATTATCTCTTTCGGATTGCAATTGGGAATCGGCGGAAGTTGGCTGGCGGGTGCCGAAACGCAATGAATACTGCCGCGAATCGCAGGATGATCGCCGGGTATTTCTGGAACTGGGCTCGACATTTCATCCCAGGGGACTGTACGCTCATTCACCTTCCCTGTACGTATTCAAATTGGGTAAGCACTGGAAAAGCTTTGAAACGTCGTACGGTTTGCAGGCCGGTGGTGACGGAGCTGTTGTGTTTGTCATTATTGGTGATGGAAAGGAACTATTCCGCTCGGGGCCTGTGACAACCTCAATCGAGCAGAAAGCGAACGTAGATGTGTCAGACGTTGACACCCTGGAATTAGTTGTAGAGAACGGGGGAGAAAGCAACGCGCGCTGCTGGAGCATCTGGGGTTCGCCAGTGCTGAAACGTTGACAGACCATGGAATCACAGTGTGCATGATCATAAAAAAACGGGTACAATACCCGGCCATATAACCGGGCGGTATCGTGTAATAATTGTGATGTTACGAACCCGCTGTTGAATAGCGGGTTATTTTTTTTCAGGCATTTTCAGCTTAAAGCTGACAGTTCCGTTAGAATCATTCCCACCATCAGAACGAACGACTGCTTTCAGTATATAGGCAGTACCGGGATGCACATTAGGCACGGTGAGGCTATAGACATTTTGTTTCGTTACAGCGCCGGTGACACCCGCATGCGTATCATGGGCGACCGGTTTGTCATCCGCGAAGAGTTCAACATGTGAAATATCGAGCCGGTGGGCGCCGCCGGTGTATTGAAAGACAGCTTCATAGACACCCGGTTTTACAACAACATCAGAAA
>CAZCLS010000499.1:0-3443 GCA_964499565.1 uncultured bacterium | reverse complement strand
CGTCCTACGATCTTGTCTTAAATCCCGCCATTGATCCCGCCCTGATCGAATACGCTGAACTGCTCCGCGACGGCACGGATATTCCGGTAGATTTCATTGTTATTGATGGAAAAAAGCATGCCAGGTTATGTTTGCCAATGATTAATCCGGATCCTTACGACACAGTCGTGAAAATCGTGATGAAGAAAACCAGTTAAAATTGACAGAAACCGCAATTTTAAGTGATATACTGAAGGTATATGAAGAAAGCAACAATAATTCTTGGTATAGCTGCTCCTGTTTCATGGGTTCTCGTTCCGCTGCTCGGATTCATGTGTTCCCGGGGACCGGATGGTGGATGGAGTGGTATGCATGCCGTGTTTATTGGATTGGCTTCTTCCTTCTTGTAATGGGACCAAAAGAATTTTGGCGTGATGTATCCGCATTATTGAGTAGATTATTCACAAGAATATAGAAAGACTGAATAAGCTAAATGGGTGTGCTGGCTTAGTAGTGCCTGGCATACTCCACCGGCTCTTTCCCCCATGCTCCGCATTGGGAGAAATCTCCGGCGGCCACAATATTTTAGTTTTAAAAAGCCTCGGGTATCCTCCCAACTTCTATTGGTATAATCCACGTTCACGCTTAAGTAAGTTCCCTTCAGGGTCGGTATCGGATAGGCTGGTACATGTAGACGAACAGAGCGAGAACGACGACAAGAATCCGGCGGTGGCCGGACAGGCTGAGAATCCCGCCTTGGCGGGAAGAACGACGACGAGAACGAGAACGAGAACGACAACGATAAAAACAACCCCTATCCAATTCCGTGATCTGAATCCGTCAAATGCCGGACGGGTTCGCGGCTACGATGCACATTTTGGTTAGTGCGTAGCAGGAGTTTGAAGACAAACTGTTTTTCTTTTGCAGGCATTGTGCGTATAATATATACTTCGAGTTATTAAGGAACGCCGGAATGCCGGCTATATCGACAACGTATGAGGATACCTATGGCTCTCACGCTTGAATGGCTGAATAGAATCAATAACTGGCGGAATACCATGCCGCCCCTGTTCTACCGTGAACTCGGCCGGGTCACGTTTGGTGGTTTTGTGACTACTGAGCAATTGACTATTGAACAGGCGGAGCGCCGGAGATTCAAGCCAATGCCTCCCGGCACGCAGTGGGGGGCGAAATGGGAGTATGCCTGGTTCCGGGCAAATATAACCCTTCCGCCGGCCGCGGCCGGGGAACGGATCGTGTTGAAAACGAATCTGTGCGGCGATGAAGCGGCAGTGTACATCAACGGCGCGCATGCCGGAGCCCGTGACAACTTCCATCATGAAGTTACTCTTGCTAAAAAGGCGCGGGGAGGCGAGGAGTACAGAGTGCTGCTGGAAGCCTATGCTGGGCATGGCACGCGCGACGCCGGCCCCGGGCCGTGTCCGCATGGTCATATAACCATTCCGGAACCCGGACCCACCCAGGCAACAGTCGGTGTGTGCTCATTCGGGGCCTGGGAGGAAGATATATACCAACTCTGGCTGGATACGCAGACTTTGTTTGAGTTGATGCAGAAGATGGCTGACCGCGAATCGCTCCGGGTTGCTGCTCTTGCCGACGGGCTCAAGCAGATGACGTTAGTGGTAGACCTGGAGCTGCCGCGCGCGGAGATGCTGAAGACGGTCCGCGCCGGCCGTGCCCTGCTGCGTCCGCTGCTCGAAGCGCGCAACGGGTCGACCGCGCCGTTTATGCATGCCATCGGTCATTCACATATTGATGTCGCCTGGCTGTGGCCGTTGCGCGAGACCGAGGCGAAATGCACCCGGACGTTCGGCACGCAATTAGCTCTGATTGCCGAGTATCCGGAATATAAGTTTCTCCAAAGCCAGTGCCATTTGTACTGGATGATGAAGAAACGCTATCCCGCGTTGTATGCCCGCATCAAGAAGGCCGTGAAAAAAGGCCAATGGATAGCTGACGGCGCCATGTGGGTCGAGGCCGACACTAATATCCCCAGCGGTGAAAGCCTTATCCGCCAGTTCATTCATGGTAAAAGGTTCTATCAGCAGGAATTCGGCGTAGACAGCGAGCTGATGTGGCTGCCGGACGTGTTCGGCTATTCGGCTGCCCTGCCGCAAATCATGGAGGGCTGCGGCATCAAATACTTCACGACCCAGAAAATTTTCATGATGTACAACGGCGGAGACCCTTTCCCCTACAACACGTTCTGGTGGGAAGGCATCGATGGCACCAACGTGCTGACATACCTTCACAATGATTACAACACCACGACGAATCCGGCGACCATCCTGGACCGCTGGAACGAGCGGGTGCAGAAAGACACGACCCATCCGGGCCGGCTCCTGCCCTTTGGCTGGGGCGATGGCGGGGGCGGGCCGACACGCGACCACCTCGAATTCCTCAGGCGGATGAAGGACCTTGAGGGTTGCCCGAAATGCTATATTGACGGCCCCGCCTCGTTTTTCGAGAACCTGAAAACCGATAACCTGCCCCGCTGGGTTGGCGAACTGTATTTACAGGCGCATCGCGGCACCTACACCTCTCAGGCAAAAACCAAGAAAAACAACCGCGACTGCGAATGGGCTCTGCGAGAAGCGGAAGCCTGGGGCGCCGCTGCAGTCGCTCTCGCCGGCTTCACATACCCGTTAAATGTCGCCGAAGAACTGTGGCGCTCGGTATTGCTCAACCAGTTCCACGATGTTATTCCCGGCTCGTCTATCAGCCGCGTCTATGCCGAGGCTGAAGCGGAGTATGCTGAAGTAATTACCCGGGCGGGAACCATCGCAGCTACGGCGCGTGCCGCTCTGCTATCGAAAAGCCGGGACACGATTACTGTTTTCAATTCTCTGTCATGGAAACGGGACGCCATAGTGAAACTGCCCGCGGGATTTTCTGCTGCAGAGACAGATGATGGCTTGCCTGTTCACACCCAGACCGTTGATGGAGTTGTTTACGGATTGGTGCGCGACATTCCCTCGTGCGGCTGGATATCCGTGCGCAAAGCCAAAGCGCAGACTCCTGCAAAAAAACCGCATGTGAAAGCCACGGCAACAACGCTCGAAAACGAGATAGTGCGTGTCACATTCAATCAGGGCGGCGAGATCAGCAGCATCTTCGACAAGGAACATAAAGACGAGTTCGCTCTGGAGCCGTGCAATACATTTCATCTGTACAAGGATGTACCCGCCTGTTGTGACGCATGGGATATCGACAGCATGTACAAGGCGCAGGAAGTGCCGCTTGCGGGAACCGTCAAAGTAACCGCGGGAGCGTCCGGTCCTGTCTTCGGTTCGGTCCGCCTGACCCGGTCCATTGGAAATTCTCAGCTTGAGCAGGAGATCATCCTGCGCGCCGGCAGCCGCCGGATAGATTTCCGCACCCGGGTTGACTGGCACGAAAGTCACAAACTCCTGAAAGTTAACTTTCCCGTAACCGTGAAAGCC
>CAZCLS010000498.1:0-3446 GCA_964499565.1 uncultured bacterium | reverse complement strand
GTTTTGTGCTTCGCGGCATATAACACGAAAAAATATATGCGCAGTGTTGCCGATTTCCTCGCTGCCAACCGCACAGCCGGAAAATACCTGCTCGGTGTCGCGGACGGTATAGCCGGCCTGGGAGCCATTACGATTGTCGCCAATTTCGAGATGAAATACAAGGCCGGATTTACCGCGGTATGGTGGGAAATGATGTTAGTGCCGGTGATGGTGATTTGCGCCATGACGGGCTGGATTCAATACCGTTATCGCCAATCACGCGTGATGACAATGGCGCAGATGCTGGAAATCCGTTACAGCCGTTCCTTCAGAATATTCGCCGGATTTCTGGCGTATCTGTCAGGGGTTGTCAATTTCGGATTGTTTCCGGCCGTAGGGGGGAGGTTTTTTCAGCATTACTGCGGTCTTAAAGCCCATATGGTCAGCATTTTCGGACTTAATTTCGACCTGACATACGCGATTATCATGCTGATCTTGTTAGGCATCGCCCTGGCATTTACGTTCGCGGGGGGACAGATAGCGGTGATGGTGACGGATTTTCTGCAGGGAACATTCTGTAATATTGTTTTTGTGATTATAACCGTAGCCCTGCTGTTCGGCATTTTCAGCTGGCCCAGGATTATGGAAGCAGTGAAAGTTGAACCGGAACAGGTCGCTGTGAATACATTCCGAAACGCGGTAGAATCAAAATCGAATATGGCGGGACTATTTGAATCCGTTTTCGCTAAAGCGTTCAACGTGTCACCAGGCCGCACGGTGCAATATGACCCTGCCTCGCCCGACTCGACAGCCCTGGGCAGAACGCTGACACCGGAACAAACGGAGAAGCTGACCAGCCGGGTGCCGGACACGCTGGTTGCATCTGTTCTGGGCATGTTGATTGCCGACTCACCGCCGGAAGTGATTGAAAAATTGTCGCCGGCTGTGATAGCCGCGATTCCGTCCGATTATACAGAAAAACTGCCGGAAACGGTTGCGGCAAACGTAACGGATTCAACACCGAAAGCCGAACCGGCAACAGCGTTGCGTGCGGTGTATGAACAACTGGTTGTGTATGAGCGCGGGAAGGTAAGCCTGGTCAATCCGGCCAAATCATCCGGCGTCGACAATTTCAACTGGACCTTTTTTATCATGCAGGCCTTTGTCATCGTGTATGGATTCATGATCTGGCAGGGCAACCAGGGGTATTACTGCGCGGCCAAGAATCCGCACGAAGCCATGATGGGTAAAGTAGTCGGTCAGCTGCGCTTTGTAATCCAGACCATCCCGCTGGTACTGCTGCCGGTGTGCGCCTATACCTTCCTGCATCATACAGCGTACACTGACGGAGCTGGGAAAGTGTTTGAAGTGTTAAGTACTGTCGGCAATCAACAGTTGCAGTCTCAGTTGACAGTCAGTGTAGCGATATCAAAATTTCTGCCGGTGGGACTGTTAGGTGCCTTTGCAGCGGTGATGCTGGCGGCGTTTATTTCCACCCATGACACCTATCTGCATGCCTGGGGCAGCATTTTTATTCAGGATATAGTGATGCCGGTGCGCCAGACACTATTGAAAAAAAGCAAACCGCTTTCTCCCCGCTCTCATATCATGTGGCTCAGGATCGGGATTGGACTCGTTGCTGTTTATATATTCATATTCGCATTGTTTTTCAACCAGAGCCAGGATATTTTCATGTTTTTTGCTTTGACGGGCACAATATTCCTGAGCTGGGCCGGCGCGGTAATAATCGGGGGATTATACTGGAAATACGGCACTACACCCGGGGCCTGGGCATCAGCGATCTTCGGATTGTTTCTGGCGGTTGTAGGCTGGTATGCGACCTACTTCTGGCATGATTTTCACAGACTGTTTCAAAAGTTCATGCCGTTTTTCTGGAATCCACTCGCGCAAAAGTTTCCCGCTCTTAATGGCAGCAGTTGTCCCATGAACGGGCAGCAGATCGCGTTCTGGTCTTCACTTCTGATTATCATTATATATACCGTTGTCTCGCTGCTGACCTGTCGCGGCAAAGCATTTGATATGGACCGCATGCTTCACCGCGGAAAGTACGCGGTGGACAGTGACGAGGTAACAGGAGACATACCTGAAAAGATTTCCCTCTGGGCGCGCTGGGGTATGGGCAAGGAATTTTCGGTAATGGACCGGATTCTGTATCTTGGTTCATATGTATACATCTTTTTCTTTTTCATTGTGTTCGTTGCCGGCACGCTGTATATGCTCATCTATGGTTTGCCGGATGTGTTCTGGGGAAGTTTCTGGTTCGTCTTCTGCATCGTTCTGTTGGTCCTGATGGTTGTTCTGACGGTCTGGTTCCTTATCGGCGGGGTACATAACCTGAATGATATGTTCAAGACGCTGAAGACCATGAAGCGTGACGAATACGATGACGGTACGGTAATCGGACACAGAAATTTAGCTGATGTTCATGAACAGGAAAAATAATATTGACAGGGATTCCTGTATAATTCAAAAAAGGAGAAACCTATGAAATCATTGCTATTGGCAGGAATGGTGCTGTGTATTGGCGTAGCCGGATGCTCGAGCATAACCGTTACACCGGTGAACAGCAACGCTATCGTCAATCAGCAGGCATCCCCGGTATTATACACGGCGGATTATACACCGTCACCGATACTGATCGACGGGGTATTAGATGAAGCCGTCTGGCAGAAAGCTCCTGCGTATCCGCTGTTTCTGGGGCAGGATCGCGCGGCGGATGGGACGGTGCTGGAAGAAAGCGGCAGTGTGCGTTTCGCCTGGGATGAGAACAATGTGTATGTTGCCGTAACCTATACCGACAGCGATATTGTCGCTGAAGGAACACAGGATGAACAATTGCATTTCAACATGGGCGATGTGGCTGAAGTATTTCTCAAACCGGGCGGGAATACCTGTTACTGGGAGCTGTATGTTACACCGCACGGCAACAAATCAACCTTGTTCTTTCCCGGTCGCGGGCGGATGGGTTTGCCGGGATCGATAGAGTATTCCAGCGGATTGCAGGTAGGTGCGAAAGTGAATGGCACCCTCGACGCCTGGCAGGACAATGATGAAGGCTGGACAGCGGAACTGGCGATACCGGTGAAAGACTTGACAGCATACGGCGACGCCTTCGGACCCGGATCTGATTGGCGGGTTTTAGTAGCCCGTTATAATTATTCCAAAAATTTGAACATTATCGGGCCGGAATTGTCAATGACACCGCAACTGCCGCAGACGTTTTTTCACTTGACCGACGGTTATGCCAAACTTGAATTTAAAAACTAAACAGCGTGTACGACAAGACGGAGCCGGATCGGATTTTCGAGCGCGCGACGGATGCAGAAATTGAATTCAACGGCGGCATGGCAGTGCCGTACGCCTATCATGAAGGCGGCGACAATTTTCTTTTAAACATCGACATCGATCGTTGAGCAGCCCGGCATGAAAGAACGCTGTGAGTCCTG
>CAZCLS010000497.1:1284-3466 GCA_964499565.1 uncultured bacterium | reverse complement strand
CCGGGCTTTTCCCTCTGGCTGATGGGGTACCCGGCAGAGTGGGTTTGTTGCGGGGTGCGGGCAATGCAATCGTGCCGGAAGAAGGGGCGTTGTTCGTGAGGGCTTTTATGGATTCTATCGGAATGTTGTCTGATAAATTATTAACCTGATAACCACGGAGATTTGATTATGATAATTAACAAGATTTATGTATGTTTGGGTATGTTGCTGATGATTGCCGGTTCTGTTATGCTGGGGTTTTTGCTTTGTGTGAGCTGGCTTGCTTCCCGGACGGCAAAAACACCGAAAAAATGCAGCTGCCATTTGGATGATACAAAGACGGTGGCGGTTGAAATAGTCGGTATCGGGGTGCCGGAATATGAAACGCCGGGAGCGGCGGGAGCGGATTTGCGTTCGGCGCATGAGTATTGTATTCCGCCGGGTTGTACGATGTTGGTGCGGACCGGTCTGCGGATCGCGGTACCGCCTGGCTATGAGGCGCAAGTGCGGCCGCGCAGCGGTCTGGCGTTGAGAAATGGCATTACGGTGCTTAATTCGCCGGGAACGATAGATAGCGACTATCGCGGTGAGATAGGTGTGATTTTGTATAACGCCGGTACGGAAGCGTTTTGTATCATACCTTGCGATCGTATTGCTCAGTTAGTGTTTGCGCCGGTGGTGCAGGCGCGGTTTGTGAAGGTTGAAACATTGAGCGATACCGAACGCGGAGAGGGCGGGTTCGGCAGTACGGGCAAATGATTTTTTAACGCAAAGGCGCAGAGGCGCAAAGGAGAAAAAACCATGAGTATTATAAAGAGAATATTGCGATGCTTTTTTGGTCGCGGTCGGGATCGTTGCTGGCCTGCTGATATCCCTGGGTTGACGGTTGAACAAATTGAAATGTCAAGAGAGCGCGGGATAAATTTTGTGGCAAGGCATCCGGCGTTCGCTATGATGGCTGATGATATAGCCAAGATGTTTGAAGAAGATGGGGGTATCAATTACGTTGAGTACACGTTGTGGTCAAAGCGGTACGGTCCGATGAGCGTGTGCGTACAGCGGTTAGAAGGTGAGACTCCGGCTATGCAGAATATGCGGCTACGGAAACGGATTGCGGATTTAGAGGGTGGCGCGGGCAAATGATTTTTCTCTGTGCCTCTGTGCCTCTGTGAGATCGCTTTTTGTTTTTGTTGGGGGTGGGGTGACGGGATTGACTGGAGCGGATTGGTTTGAGATTTGCTTTAACTTTTATTGAGGGAGATTGAGATGAATATTGAAAAAGGAAAATATTGGGATGTGGCCTGGAATCCTGTTGTCGGCTGTTCGCCGATTTCGGCGGGGTGCGATAACTGCTGGGCGGCCAGAATGGCTCGGCGGTTTCGTGATACTGACAAGTATCGCGGGCTGACTGACATAAATGGCGTATGGAATGGTACTGTTCGCATGTGGTATGACGAGCAAAAACAGTATTGGGAAAAGCCGCGTGTGATTGCGGTGTGCTGGATGGGGGATCTGTTTTATGATGAGGTTAATGAAAGTTGGATAGATGCTGTGTTTTGGTATATGAGAACATATAACCAGCATACGTATCTTGTGCTGACGAAACGGGCTGAGCAGATGACTGAATTTGCAAATGCTTTTTCTTTGCATATGGGAGTGTTGCCTAATGTCTGGCTGGGGGTGTCGGTCGAGAACCAGGCGGCGGCTAACGAGCGGGTGCCTAAATTGCTGCAATGCGATGGCTGGCATAAGTGGGTGTCGGTAGAGCCGATGTTGGGTCCGGTGACATTGACGTATGTAGCGGACGAAGCGACGGGAATGTACTGTGATGCTCTTGTGGGTGGCATGAGCGGTAGCAGGCGATGTGATGCGGATGGGCCGCGTATCGAACAAGTCGTATGCGGTGGCGAGTCTGGACCGGGGGCGCGGGCTATGAATCATAATTGGGCTGCTCGGCTTTCAAATGAGTGCCGATGCCAGGATGTTCCGTTCTTTTTCAAACAGAATGGCGAATGGGCGGGATGCTATCCTGGTGGTGATTGGGATCATGTACCGGGTGAAAATCTTGATTTTGCTTATCTGAACGACCCACCGTGTAAGGTGTGGAAGGTTGGTAAAAAGAGGGCGGGAAGAACGCTTGATGGCTATAAATATGACGAATTGGCCTGGGCGAAATGAAAAATAGAATCTCACAGAGGCGCAG
>CAZCLS010000497.1:0-1184 GCA_964499565.1 uncultured bacterium | reverse complement strand
AAATATGACGAATTGGCCTGGGCGAAATGAAAAATAGAATCTCACAGAGGCGCAGAGGCACAGAGAAAAGAAAAAAATATGATGGAAAAGAAAAAGAAACGTTTTATGAATTATTTTGTTGATACATTATTTTGTATTTATTTTTCTCTGTGCCTTTGTGCCTCTGTGAGATTATTTAACTTTATAGTTTGCTTTGGTAGCGGTGATAATGTTTGATGATACTGAAAAAAATGGTGAACGGTTGGGTTTCGCGCATGAACGTGATGCGCGCGACGGCAAGGATGAATGGCTTACTCCGCCTGAGATTATACGCGCGCTGGGTGAGTTTGACCTTGACCCTTGTGCGCCGATTGTGCGGCCGTGGGATATGGCGAAGGCACATTACACCGAGTTGGACAATGGTTTGATAAGGCCGTGGCATGGCCGGGTGTGGTTGAACCCCCCCTTATGGTACCAATACGGCCCGGTGGCTGGCGCGGATGGCCGAGCATGGCAATGGCGTTGTGCTGATATTTGCCCGTGTGGAAACGCGGATGTTTTTCGATTATATCTGGAATCGGGCGGATGCGGTTTTGTTTATCAAGGGTCGGTTGAGTTTTTATCATGTGGATGGAACGCCGGGCGGAACAGCGGGAGCGCCGTCGTGCCTGGCGGCTTATGGTGCGGACAATGTAACGGCATTGCGTGAGTGCGGGATAGCGGGAAAGTTTATGACTGTTTCTGCCGATTATACGCCTGATATGCAAATGGATTTACTGTAAACATAACGGAGAATACTATGGAACAATATGCGAGTGGAGATGTGGTTAAGGTAGTACCGAGCGATTGGCTGCGCAGAAACAAGCCGGTCCTGATAGGCAAGATCGGTGTCGTAGCCGATGTCAGGCCGGGGCATGTGGCGGTAAGGTTCATCGACAACTATGGCGATGGCGATGGACCGTGCGCCGTGACGCTGATGGCAACCGAAGTGGCGCGGTGCGACATGGAGGAACGTACATTCAAGATATTGACAATGGATCACATGATAAGCTGGCGGGGTGTTTGTCCTCATACGCTGCGGCGGAGGGTAAAGGAGGGCAAGGAGGCCCAACCGTTCGATCGCGGTCGTCCGTGGAAGTGGTATCTGTCGGATGTGCTTGAATACGACCAGAAACGCCGGGCTGGCTATAAACCCGGAAAATGAT
>CAZCLS010000496.1:0-3468 GCA_964499565.1 uncultured bacterium | reverse complement strand
GTTTGGATCAGTGTATCTGAAAGACTCGGCCACGTTCACCAGCACGCAGGGGTCTCTGGAAAGTTTGCTGGCCGAAGCGTCTGACGGCAGTTGCACAATGACGGATACTACCAATGGAATGCTCCATATTAAAGAGTTGGATGAAGGCACGTTTGCGCGCTGCACCTTTACTGACCGGGTAATTGTAACGAACGCTGCCGGGTCCTCAATGTCCTTCAGCGACTGCCGGATGTTTGGCTCGGTCGTTGCCACACGAGCTGCGTCTCAATTCAACGGGTGTGATTTCGGCGGTATGGTACAGGTCAGCACTCCCTGTGCCGCTGCGTTCAATAATTGCCAGTTTCTGCTGCGGTTGGATATCGGAATTTCCAGCGCTTCCGCGGAGTTACCGACCATCGAGAACAACAGTTTTCTGTATAAAGAAGCTCTAAATATCAACGGTGATTATTCCCTGACTAATGTTACTGTTCCTATCGGCGCGAACTATTTCGGCGATCCTGCCGGACCGGTAACCGGTGGGCAAAACAGCAATGATGAAATGTTCAAGTATCGCGGCGGAACAATATTGTGGTGGCCCGGAGCCCAACTCGCGCCGCCGCTGCGCAACGGTATTAAAAGAGATGTGAACGATATGCCGGTCTACCTGTGGCGGATCTCTCAGCGGTATGGACAGGGGACAATACCGCACAAAAGAGTCTGGGGTGATGACCTGACCTGTATCAAGGGGCGTGAGACCGTATTTGTCGTTGATGTCGGCGTGAATCGCCATACGCTGGACAATGTTGAATTCCGCGCGTCATATAACGGAACATATATCGAGCCGACACGCGGTTCTTCTATCACGCTCTATCGTGACTATTCTCATCTATCAACCCTGAAACAGGAAGCGGCTCAAAATACCATTAACTTCATCCTGCCGCCTACTACTCAGGACTATCAGTTTGTCAGTGTTGAGTACCGGCTGTCCAATACACAGGAGTTCCGGCAAGTATGCGCTGAATCACTGTATTTTCATGATGCCTACGAGCGCAAGCTGGAGCTTAATCTAGTGCCGGTACGGCTGTTTGTGTTAGGCTACTCGAGTGGCACGCCCGACGCGGGTAATTTTGCCGGTTCTTTTGTTCAAGCGATGAGCGCTAAAACCGCGATAGCCCGGGATGATATTCACATCTGGTATCCACGCCGCCCATATAACTATATAGGAGCGTTCGGCAGTCTATCGCTCACGTTTCTGTTAAACGATATTGCCCTGCAACTTACGGCAGGCCGGGCATTGATTTCCTGCTGCAATTATCTCAGCGACAAAGACCTTACTATAGACTACACTATAGCGCTGCTTGACGATGGCGTGTTGAAGGCAAACGGCGTTGACGGGGCCAGCCTGCCGCTGTTTCGGAATATTCTTTTTACTGATGGCGACACCGACGCTCTGCTGCATGAGTTCGGTCATGCATTTGGCATAAACACCAGTATAGAGCAGTATGACGAGTTTCCAAAATTCGGCAAACGGGTTGCAGGAGTATCCGCGTTTGTGCCCGAACCGGTCGTGCTGCCGGGCTTCATGGGAGACAAGCGTCGCTTAAGGCATTTGCCGGGTACGAATCTGTATTGGTACTCCGAAAAGAATTTCTTTGACATCATGGGCGGCACGCCTAAAAATGCCTCGGGCGATTTCTGGCCGATCCAGGATACCGCCTACCGGTTTCATTATAGTCTTGATAGATTGTTGAAAACATCCGCCGCCGCCGCAACTGCCGGCCCTGCCGCCGCGGATACCCGGCGCATTTACATTCAAGGCAAGACTGCCCAGAAACGAGCCGGCTCATATCTCTTTACCTATATAGTACCCTGGTCGCTGGATATTATGAATATTACCGAGTTTTCCGGCCGTTCCGAGCCCGGCCCGGAAAGTTATGAGAATAGTGATTATCACTACCAGTTCGATGGATTTGATTCGACTGGCGGTTGTGTGTATTCAGAATCATTCTTCAGTGGAGCCGATGATGCCATGGGCGGCGGATGGCAATACCATTCGTTAGGCGGCTGGTACCGCTCGTTTGACATTCCTGACAGTGTCGTTGCGTATAGGATAACCCAACTGTATAACTACTCGACCCGTGAAGATGAAAAAGTAATCTGGGAAAGTTCCGCCGCGGGACCGATCACAACTGACATTACGTCGCCCGCGCCCGGAACGGAGATCGATGCGGATTTTTTACTGAGCTGGGACGGGCAGGTAACAGGAAATGCACAGAAGCAGGACGTGCCTCCTCTGCGCTATATGGTCTGGGCCAGTGTAGACGGCGGTGCCACCTGGCAGCCGCAGACGTATATGACCGCCGTGACAGAAGTCAACATGTCATACGCCGCGTTGCCAGCCGGTACCGGCATCATATTCCGGGTTATCAGTTCCGATGGCTTTTCAACGCACAGCACGACATTGTCGGGGCTTGCCATCCAGCCTCATTCTCCGCAGGTGTCTATTATGACCCCGCTGCCGGACGCCCGCGGCACAACCGGAACATGCTGGTCTTTGTCGGCTGACGTGTACGATCCGGACGGTGACGAGACCACGAACATTTCCTGGTACTCATCCCTGGACGGTTTTCTGGGAGCCGGCGCAACGGTCACATCATGTTTCCTCAGCATGGGAACCCATGAGATCGAATGTTGTGTGTATGATGCTTCAGGAATGGAAGGCAACGAAAGCGTTGCCGTGCATGTGACGACGGGTGTCGATTATGCTCTGGATACAAACAGTCTCTGGTTGTGCAGTACTGACATGGGACCGTATGCGGGACCGTGCCTGAGTATTCAGACCGGGAAAATGTTAACGGTATGCTTTCAGATGCAGTCGCCTGGTTTAGCAACTGATATCGGTGCTGTTATCAGTATGACCGGTCCGGATGCGGTAACGACGACGCTGGCAACACCGGCCTGGACAAACGTGTCGGCATTTACGCCCTTGTTTCATACCATCGATATTCTTCCCGAACAGTGGGGAACGTATACTTTTACCGCCGAACTGACCGGGCTTTCACCGGCGGATACCGTTCCCGGAGATACGGTCCGCACGATCCAGTGCACCACAGTCACACCGCCCGAAATTGCCGCGCTGCGCGATACGGTCGATTTTGTCTATCAAACCGATGCGACTGTTCCCACGGGACGGACCGTGCAGGTGTTTAACAGGGGAGATTCACCGCTGGCGTTGGGACAGCTGACCATCGGCGGTATGCACGCGACGTCCTTTACACTCATTGAAGATACGTTAAGTTCCTCTACGCTGGCGCCCGGGGCTACCGGCACGGTACGGGTCATATTCGAACCGATGTATGTCGGATGCAATCAGGCCTATCTGGCGTTGCCATGCAACGACCCGCGCCGCACGGGCTATGGTTTAGATTTGAAAGGTGATTATCTCACGCCGGAACCGGGAGCGTGTATAATTGTTTTCGGATTGATTAT
>CAZCLS010000495.1:0-3472 GCA_964499565.1 uncultured bacterium | reverse complement strand
GCGGCCGGCAGACCTTCCTTGTTGTACAGGTTGCATCCTTCCGGATTCTGCCAGACGGCATACGACACTTTGCGTGGTTCCGGCACCTTTGGCGATGACATGACGACCGTGTTACCCTTGATGACAGCATTGGCGGGATACCACGTGTCATCCGCGCCTGCAATCACGAAGCGCTTGAGTGTTCCGCCCGGAACCTCCTGAGTCGGTTTGTACCAGACTTTTGAACCGACCATCAGCCCGCTGCCGACATGATCAAACGTGCATACGACCGTGTTGCCAGCAAGTGTGACATCCTTCAAAACCGGCCCGCTCGCAACCAGATCCGGATGCCCGTATTCGTTCTTCAGGGCCCAGAATGCCAGGCGTTCACCCACATCCAGTTTGTTCTCGGGATGATAGCCGGCCCAACTCTCCTTTGAAACGCCGATGTCTATTGCCGAAGCGCACCCGGCATGCGGGAGTGACATGGCAAACGTCTGCTGTATGCGCGTGTCGCCATTCCAGCCGCCCGAAATGAGTACTGGCGTATCCGTCTGCAACGGCAATCCATAGTTCGCAATCATGACGTAATAGAACGGAAAATCATTCATGCCCCACAACCGTTTCCAGCCCTGAATAAGCGCCTTCATTTTGAGATAATAGCTGTCAGGAGACTGGACGGTTCTTTCAGCGTTCTCGCCCTGGTACCAGATCGCTCCAGTGATGCCGTATGGCGCCAGCGGTTGGATCATGCCGTTCGCAAGATTAAACGGACCGCCCGGCAGAACCGGCTGGCTCAGCAGCTGATGCAGTACAGGAATGTCAATCAGCCCTTCCGGGGTAAGCCACAGATCGATTGGTGTCCCTCCAACGGATGAAACGATCAGGCCGATCGGAATCTCACCTTTAGTCTCCTGGTAAATTTTTTGGGCGAAATAAAAGGCCGCAGCTGAAAATCCGCTGGCGTTGGCCGGCGTGCAAACTTTCCAGACCGGGCTCCCTTTCAACGTTTTCAGAGGTTCTCCCGCGGACGTGCCGGCTACCCGAAAAGCCCGGATGCCTGGAAAATCAGCGCTCGCTACGTCCTCCGGCCGATTGCAGCCGCCCAATACCATGTCCATGTTCGACTGCCCGCTGCAGAGCCAGACATCACCTACCAGCACATTACTGATGGTAATCGAATTGTTTCCCGCAACCGTCATGTGCTGCGCGGTTGCGTCTGCTTTCATTGCGGGAAGCATAACCTGCCAGTTTCCCCGGCCATCCGCAACCGCGGAATTCGTTGTCCCGTGGAATGACACTGTAACATTTTCTCCCGCTTCGGCAGTGCCGAACACAGGAACAGGCTTGCCTCTCTGCAACACCATGTTATCACTAAACATTTCTGCCGGCTTTACTGTCGCCTGCGCGGCGCTTATCAGCACTAATGCCGCAAGCATACCGGCTACACCTCTGATTTCAGACAATTTCATTGAGCTGGTCCTTTTGTGTTAAGGTATTATTTATATAGTATACTATTTTCACTTTTTGATTGCCACTACGGCGACTTCCCCAAATCCGCCATGAGATGATAGGAGGGGGCGAATATATCGTTCTCGTTCTCGCAATCGTCACAAGCAGCCTTTTCTTCACATTGTGAAAGGCAGGAGCTACATATTATCGAATTTCCGGATGATGGCCATATCAGCATCGAAAGACTTACCGTCGAAGGGAATTACGATGACTTTACTGCCGTGGTTATCGTTTCCTTTTTCCTCTCCTTTCTCTACGTCCAGAACCGCGAACGTGAAGTGCGTAACATGGCCGTTTTCGATGACGACGGCCGGGCGTTCAATTTTGTTCCAATGGTTCACCGTGCCGTCGGTATAGCGGATAAAGTCCGTTTTCGGATCATAGGCCAGTCCCATGTTCGTCCAGTTTGTTATGCCATCGGGCGAGGCTAAATGGTAAGCCTTCCTGGCGCTCCACCAGTTAACAGTGATATGGTATAGACCTCCGCTGTACCAGATCACGGGATCTTCGGCATGCTCGTTGTTCAGCCCCTCTATCGTTGGCCAGATACTCTGGCCCTGCACCTTGTAAGGGCCCATGATTCCGTTTGTGCTGAGCATAATGAAGCCGCGCCGCGCTACGCTCAGGAAACTGCCGTCCGGCCTGACCATGAGAGCCATGTTGGATCGCATCCACGAAGTTTTGAACCCATTATCATCAATCTTTACGTCGCCCTGGTATTCCCACGGCCCGTCAAGCGAGCTGGAAATATAGACTGAACCCGGCCTGGTTTCGCTCAATAGAAGTGCATAGCGGCCGTCGGGCAGAACGACCGCGGCGACATTGCAGCCGACACCATCGTGATCTGTGAAGGCAAGCCCTTTGTCAATGTAAGGGCCGGTAGTGGTATCGCTAACCGCGTGAATGATGACCGCCTTGCTCCAGCCGTCGTGTCCTAAACTTTCAGGCCAGCGGCTTGCAAACATGTGATATTTTCCATCTTTTGCCTTGATGATCGCGCTATCCCAGTAAAGCCACTTGTTGGCCGGGTCCTCGAGCCCGTTCGTAACATCGCGGGGCAGAGTGCAGGCATCCCCCCAGGTGTTGGTCGTCAATTTGCCGGTGACAGGCGTCGGCTGGAAGTATTCGGCAAGGTCTCTGGCCAACGCCGGAGGCGTAGCCGCGCTGACCGGCCCGCGCTCGAACTGAACCATCCACTTCACCTCACGGCTGACGGGACTGGTAAGCGTTGCCCGGATCTCGGGACCGTCCTGCTTGAATGTCGCTTTAACTCCCGCTATCAGGTCTTCCGCCGAGACGCTCACGCCCTTGACACGCCACGACTTCTCACCCGTCGGCACCACGATCCGGAGTTCATAGGGATCGTCCGCAATCACTGTGCTGACGGCCGAAAGAGTGGACTTACCCGTGTCCCACTGCTCCCCGGTCACATCTACAATGCCCTGCGTGACATGACGCGAGGTACTGAGAAGCTGGGGGACATCATCAGCCGGCCGGACTGCCAGAATACGGCAGGAGTATGCCGGTAACAGCGCCGTGATCGATTCCTGGAACGGGGGGACAAACGCGTTGGCCCAGAAATCAAACGCCACATAGGTCTGCGCGGGGGGGAGTCCGATGCGCTCCGTTGCGACTGAAATCCGAGATTGTTCGTTATCCCAGTTGTAGAGAGCCACGACATCACGGCGCGAAGAGCCCCGCGTGTCGGACAGCAGCCAGACCTGTGCCACCGGGCTTTCGAACACATCGACCGGCCGGGACGGCAGGCCGTGCGCGGGGATGCAGCGTTTGATGATGTCGAGCCGCTCAGTGGGCGTTTCAGGAAGCCAGTCGCTGACATAGAAAAGGTGCCCGGCGATGGCCGTCCAGGAAGCGTTAAGCCGCGCCCGATCGATCGTCAAACTGGAACGCACAAAGACGCAATCGGGATCGTTCCACCAGACGCGCCCGTTCAGGAACCAGAGGCGCGACCCGTGGGGAG
>CAZCLS010000494.1:0-3474 GCA_964499565.1 uncultured bacterium | reverse complement strand
AAACATCGACATCGATCGTTGAGCAGCCCGGCATGAAAGAACGCTGTGAGTCCTGTTGATAAAAAAGGCTTGATTCATTACACTAGTATGCAGAGCAGCTTTGGGTCCCGAACATTTTATGTGACCTCCAAATCAAACCGGTGACCCAAAGCTGCTCTTTCTTCATACCATTCAGATATGAAAATAATTATTTGTCCAGACTCGTTTAAAGGCTCCTGTACGGCTGTTCAGGCTGCGCATGCAATTGCCAGGGGAGTGGCGACTTTCTTTCCGGACGCGGAAATTGTGCTCCTGCCACTGGCAGACGGCGGCGAAGGCACCGTGCAGGCCTTGTGCGGAGAACACGGGACACTTGTTGCCGCGCCTGTGCATGATCCGCTGATGCGACCAATCGAGGCGGTCTGGGGCATTACCGAAACCGGCACGGCTGTGATTGAGATGGCTGCGGCTTCCGGTCTGGAACGTCTTTCTCCGGAGGAATACAATCCGCTACGCACTACCACATTCGGCACAGGCGAACTCATCCGTAACGCGCTGGATGATAAACCGGCTGCTATGATTCTGGGTATAGGCGGCAGCGCGACAAATGATGGGGGAACCGGCATGGCCCAGGCCCTCGGGTATCGGTTTTATGATGCGGAAGGAAGGCTTATGCATGAAGGATTATGCGGCGGCCGACTGAAAGATATAGACCGGATCGATACGGAAGATGTTGACGACCGTATATATGATACTGAATTCGAAGCGGCCTGTGATGTGACCAATCCACTGTGCGGACCGCAGGGGGCGGCGTACACGTATGCGCCGCAGAAAGGGGCGGGACCGGATGATGTCAAGCTTCTCGACCAGGGCCTTGCTCACCTGGCGGACATAATAGAACGGGATTTAAACAAAAATATCAGATCAGTACCCGGTGCCGGAGCGGCCGGAGGGCTTGGCGCGGGAGCGCTGGCTTTTCTTTGCGCGTCCTTCCGGCCAGGGATCAAGGTAGTCCTGGAAGCTGCCGGCTTCGAACACCACCTGGCGGGAGCCGATCTGGTGATTACCGGGGAAGGTAAGATCGATAACCAGTCTGCCATGGGCAAAGTGCTCTCGGGTGTTTTGAATTACACTAAAAAGGCGGGAGTAAAAACAATCGCCCTGGCAGGCTATGTCGATGAAGGTGCGGAACTGCCATGCGACTGTTATGGCATAGTCAACGAAGGCGTTCAAAAAGAAGAAGCCATGGCCCGTCCGGAATTTTATCTGGAGCAGTTAGCCGCAAAGATTCTTAAACAGAATTGTTGCTTTGGATCATGATACACGGTAGAGCAAAGAACCAAAGGGACTAAACTGCACATTGGCTGCAGCGGTTCAGGTGTTGCCATAAATATGATATAATGCATACTATGAAAAACTATTATAAGATTATAGTTTTTATTGGTTTTTTTGCTGCCGGTTTTGCCAGCGCGGTTGTAACTGAACCTATACCGTATAATCCGAAAGGGTCATATGTTGTCGTTGTCAGCTCCAACACGTATAGTATACCGGGCTGGAAAGAAGTCGTTGATATCCTGCGCGGGAAATATGACGGCGGAGCGATTGTATACGCCGGTTCGGTTACCAATTCCCTGGGGGCATTGTGGAAGATACAGCCGCGCTACACCTGCTTTGTCACGAGGCCAAAGGAAGCTGGACGGGATTTTGTCGTAGGGGTGGCTCGAATGACAAGAAAACTGGATGATGATCCATATACTGACACTATCTGGGGGATTCTGACGGGTTATGATGTGCATGACGCATTGCGCATTGCCCGGCGCGCGGAACCGCTGGTTGTCCGGCGCGGATTGAGCGGTACCAGCGGAGCCGGAGCGGGACAGTTTGATGAAGGTATTCAATTTGACGAAGGCCGTGCAGGCGGGTATACGGTCAAGATGCGGAACGGTTCGATTGTCCAGACCAATTCCCCGGCCGATTCGACCGAAGACCTGGTCAGAAGCTTTAATGAGTTCAAACCGGACGCGTTTTACACCAGTGGTCATGGCACTGAACGCGGCTGGCAGATCGGGTACAATTATCCCGACGGTTTTTTTCAATGCCGCAACGGCGCACTGTTCGGCCGGGATACGAAAGGAAAGGAATATCCAATCTGTTCTCCCAATTCGAAAGTGTATCTGCCGGTCGGCAACTGTCTTGTCGGTCATATACCCGGCCGGGATTGTTTTGCCCTGGCGTTGATGCACACCGGCGGAGTATACCAGATGTTCGGATATACCGCGGTAACGTTTTTCGGGTATATGGGATGGGGGATTGACCCGTATTTTTCAGGGCAGCGTGACCGTTATAGCTTTGCCCAGGCATTTTACTGCAATAACCAGGCACTGGTACACAACCTTGTAACGGAGTTTCCCGCCGCCGCGCGATTGAATCTACCGACGTATGATTATCGGGCCATCGGTTCGTTTATCTCGAGCAACAAGGTGCCGGAAGATGCATTCAAAATGTTGTGGGACCGGGATGCGGTAGCGTTTTATGGTGATCCGGCCTGGGACGTGCGCTATCCACCGAAGCAGGCGGACTGGAGCTGGTCATTAGAACATTCAGGAACACGGCATGTATTTGAGCTGAAAACGTGTGAAAAAGGGAGTTGGCCGAACCGGCCGATAGTCATATTTCTGGAAAATCGAATAAGCAATCCCGCTATTGTTACGTCAACGGTACCCGGCAGTGCAGTAGCAGACAATTTTGTGATGATTCCTCTGGCCGGCGGATTCGAAAAAGGGGAACGATACCGGGTGATATTCAGCGGTGAGGAAGAAGAGGAAACACGCACATCGGCGTCATCACCTCCAGTGCTTATGCGTGGTTCACAGATACAGCAGGAAAGTGCTATGAATACTATCATGGGAGTGGTTCCGGAACGGTATCGCACGGATGTAAGCAATGCAGTAGCGAAAGCGGGAGAGAATGCGGATGAGCTCATGCTGGCTATAAAAGGGGCGGATACAAGTGAGTTGGCGTATGTTTGTTTTCTGATCGCGAACATGCCTGAACCCGATTTAAAAAAATTGGGCAGCGCGTTCATACATGAGAATGTCCGGACCACATTAGGAACGCGAACTATGTTTCCCTGGTGCGCGGGCATACCGGAAGAGTTATTTATGGGTTATGTGTTACCGTATGCCAATGTGACCGAAGACCGGGTTTACTGGCGCGCGATGTTGCGGGAGAGATGCGCGCCCCTGGTCAGCAACTGCACAACCGCGGCCGAAGCGGCGGAAACGCTGAACCGGACCATCTGGAATATAATGAACGTACACTATTCACCCCAGCCCGAAAAAACCGATCAAAATCCTTTGCTGACAATCAAGAACGGTACCGCTTCATGCACGGGACTGTCGATATTGCTGGCGGACGCCTGCCGGGCAGTGGGAGTACCTGCACGGCTGGCTGGCATACCGAGTTGGCCGGATAAGCCGGGGAATCACACCTGGG
>CAZCLS010000493.1:0-3478 GCA_964499565.1 uncultured bacterium | reverse complement strand
CAGTATATATAACTCAATTGACATTTAGCGATGTTTTTCATAGAATATCAGCACAGTTGGCGCGTGGTGTAATTGGTAACACTCTGGATTCTGGTTCCAGGTAGTCCAGGTTCGAGTCCTGGCGCGCCAGCCAGACTTTCTGAACAAAAAACTCCGGAATATTCCGGAGTTTTTTTGTTGATGGATGATAGCTCAAACATCCGGCCTCATCCGTCGAAAGCCGGACAGGCCGAGACCGGCTACAATTTAGTTGTCAGGGTTCAGGGTTCGGGGTTCAGCAAAACCATCAATCCGCATATGCATTCACCAGGACCACCCCTAAACGTCAATTCCTGAACCCTGAACCCTAAAAACTACTTCATCCATCATCCATTCTTCCGAACAACCGCGCATCCGAACAATCCTCCCGCCGTTCTGCGCGGCTGGTGTGCCTGAAATTTTATGGTGATCTTTTTCTTTCCCTGTGAGCATTGCTCTGGAATCGTATATTCAACATCAACAAACTTTCCCGGGCTGAGATGGTCAAGTATCTGGCTGGCTATTTTCTTTTCGTCAACCAGAATATCAAACATCCGGCCGCCCGCGTCGGCGCCCCAGTAGGTGATGTTCAACACCATCGGTTGATCGGGCAGAACGTTCATGGTGTAGCTGAACCAGCCGCCGCGCACTGCCTGGCGCCAGTTCCAGTTCAGATACATTCCCGTCTCGGTGTCCTCGCCCATTAGCTGGTGTGCCCGCTCGGAGTCCGCGTCTCCGATAATGACGCGGTCAATTACACTCGCCGCAGGTAATTCAACTGCAGCTAACGCGTCAAGTTCTGCTTTACGCTTTTGCCATTCTTCTTCACCGCTTATATTCCAATAGACACTATAACGCTCAAATACCGAATAAAACGGTGCCAGTTGAACATCAGCAGGTTTTCCGACACCCTCAGTTCTGAATTGCAGCGAAAACGGTGTTTCCGGTTTAATCCACTCTTCCGGCCGGCCTGATTCAGTTACGATATCAGGCACGGGAACAGGATACCCGGACGGGCCATAGGCTCCATGCGTAGCTTCTTCTGCCAATCCCTTGTCACCCAGTTTACCGGCTAAAACAACAGGTCCATACATAATAGCAGCAATATTCTGATTGTCGGGCATGGGCTGAAGGTGGAAATTCATAGGGAGAACGAGATCTATTTTGTCTCCATCATTCCAGGAACGGGTGATTTCAGCGTAAGAGCAGGGAGTACACATAAACACTTGAGCTTCTCCATTCACTCGTATCTCAGCTTCATTAGCAAGCCAGTACGGCATTCTAATATTTAGGGTGCATTTTACTGGTTTTTCACATAGCAGACTGAGTGATACCCGGCTTTCTTCGGGGAATCCGGTTTCCTGCCGCAGCGTCATTTTCTTTTCCGGCCAGGTAAGCTCCGAAGGGATAAACAAGTTGACAAACAGGCTGTCGTCTGTATGGAAATATATGCATTCCCCGTATTTCAGGTGGCTTTCCATCCCCGTTCCGGTGCAGCACCAGAATGAATTGAATGGTGTGCCGAAGGTTTTATACAATCCGGACTGCATTGGCACATAGTACATAGTCATACCATCATCCGGATTAATTGTAGGCAAAATGCCGTTATATAGCGCTCGTTCGTAATAATCAGCGCAACGCGGATCAGCCGTCCAACTGAATATATGCTTCACCAGCTTCAGCAGGTTGTACGTGCAGCACGTCTCATGTGAATTGGGACTCATCTGGTCTGCCAGACAGTCCGGATCAGTCAGCCAGCATTCATAGTTGCTTGTGCCGCCCGTAGCATATATCCTATGGTTAACCACCCGGTCCCAGAAAAATTCCGCTATGTCTCGCAAGGCTGTATCTCCCGTCAGTTCATACTGCCGGGCAAAGCCGATAACATTAGGAATAAACGAATTACTGTGCTGGCCCTTCAACCGGTCTTCCTGCTTTTTAAGCGGCTCGACATAACTGTTCTGAGTAAACTTTTTCGATAAGGCCAGATGGTCGGGATCCTTAGTAACCGCGTACAAATTTGCCAGGACTTCATTCATCCCACCCTGCTCGGTTGTGTCAAGCATCTTCTGGACACGGTCATCATCCAGTTTATCAAACCGGGATTTCATCCAGGCAGTTTTTTTCTTGAGAACCTTCAATGCCTGTTCATTTTCACACAACAAGTACATATCGAGCAAGCCGGCGCAGATTTTATGCAGCGTGTAATACGGCGCCCACACTCGTTCGCACGTTTCGGCTTTGTCTATGAAACTTTCCGGCCAGGCACTTACATATCCCGTGCCGATAGCGGCCTGGCATTTATCCAGTTCTGCTACGATATATTCTCCTCTCTTTTTTAATTCCCCGTCATCCGCCGTAGCCCAGGCCATGGCGCAAGCCGACAGGTAGTGACCAAGACTATGGCCGCGCACTTCGCTATCTGGTGTTTCCCAGCCGCCATATGGTTCAGCTGTAGACGACAAACCGGCATTGAGTCGGAAGGTATGCAGCAGCCGGTCCGGCTCGATCGAATGAAGATAGTTCAAATTCAACTGCATAGCCTGTTTAAAGGGACTGTCATACAACCTGACCTGTTGTAACGGAAAAAGCTGTGCTACCATTGTAACCTTAGAACTCATAACTGCTCCTTGAATACGTATTAATCCTGATAGTGCACCCGATAAATTATCATAAATAAACCACAATATTAAGATATTATATCCATTTATATCATTATTTACCACAGCCTGTATATTATCAGGGTCGGACCGAGCTAACATATTGCAGGACTTTTATATAACCATCAAAAACCCTATGTTTTGGGGCCTTGCATTCCCGTTTTAGGGGTGTTTTCGGGAATGTAAGAGAGAAAAGCATCTGGGAAATTATGCTTACATTCCCGATTTCCGGGGGTTTTTGGGAATGCAAGGGCCTTAATCAGGTCTTTTTTTCCCCTTATCTTGTTTATTAGCAATATCTTTGCTCGGTCCGACCCCTAACCTTCACTTTTCAGTATCGAGCTCGCATTCATGGACGTCGGGACGACGTCCCTCCACAAGCTTGCCATACGTGAAGGGCTGGTGTCCTCGACAGGTTATGCACTCCACAAAAAACCGATTACTGATTACCGATTACTGATTACCGAATACTGATTGGCCCAGTAGGATATGATACAATCGGCTCCAGCCCTGGTCAAAGCGATTATTGATTCTCTGACCATGCCGCGCAAGTCTCCCCAACCGCGGTCCGCGGCGGCAATCAGCATCGAGTATTCTCCACTGACATTATAGACCGCAATCGGCAAATCCGTCTGTTCTCGCAGCCGGGCAAGAATGTCAAGGTATAATAAACCCGGTTTCACCATCAGAATATCAGCGCCTTCCTCTTCATCAAGGACTGATTCTCTCAAAGCGCAATGCAGGTTGGCATACGAGGCCTGGTATCCTTTGCGGTCGCCTTTCTGCGGGGCTGAATGTTC
>CAZCLS010000492.1:0-3505 GCA_964499565.1 uncultured bacterium | reverse complement strand
ATGCTGGTTGCTCGTTCAGAGGCAAACTGTTATAATGGTAGCGGAACAATACCAGATAACAGGTAATGTGGAGAGCACAATGAAAAAAGCGGTTTTGATGATACTGACAAGTGTGATGTGTCTACTGATGATTGGGTGCGGCAGCAGGCGGGTGGAATATGTGTGTGAAGGCGGTAAAACATTTATCGTTGAGTATGACCGCAAAGGCACGCAGGCAATTCTGCTTCTGGATGAACGCGATCTGCTTTTGACAAATATCGTGGTTGAGGCCGGCGCCAAATTCAGCAACGGCAGGTTTGCGGTATGGACTGAAGAGGACCGGGCCCAGGTTGAAATCGGTGGTGTTATAATGTATCAAGGACAGGCAAAAGACTAGAGAGGAAGACGCAAAATATTGCAGGGAATGCCGAAGGAAACTTTGACCAGGCGGATAAAAGCAAGGTTTTACATTCATACAATATCCACATGAGCTTCTGTTTCAAAAAGAGAGTTAAGAGTTTCAGGTATGCGATTCGGGGGATTGGAATAATAGTATTCTGGCCGTATGTGTACGGATTGTTTCTTTAAAAAAATCCGGCAAAATTTGGTATCAATATACGCATGTTTAATGTTGGGTGTATAAGAATGAGCGGGGGAATATGAAAGAACGAATTGTAGACTTTACCATCGATCCCGGGCTGAAGAAGACCCATACAACAGTTCTCAATAGCGGCGATGCAGACAGCAAACGCGAGGAAATACGTCAATATTTCCATGCCAGCTACAGTTTGGACGAGGCGCTGTATGAAACGCTGAAGTACCATGAAACATTCTACAAACGTGCCGATCCACTTCGTCATCCATTGATCTTCTACTTCGGCCACACAGCTGTTTTCTATATCAACAAGCTGATCATTGCCAAACTCATCGACCGCAGGTTGAATCCAAGCTTCGAATCGATGTTTGCGGTTGGGGTGGACGAGATGTCGTGGGACGACCTGGACATGACCCACTATGACTGGCCGGAAGTGGATGCCGTGAAAACTTACCGTGACGCGGTACGCGAACACGTTGACAGCCTGATCAGGACGATGCCGTTGACGATGCCCATCACCTGGGACAGTCCCTTCTGGGCAATCATGATGGGTATAGAGCATTCACGCATTCATCTTGAAACGTCCTCAGTGCTTATTCGGCAATTACCCATTGACGAAGTACGACGACATCCGCTGTGGGAGATGTGTACTATCTCCGGTCCGGCACCGGAGAACGAGATGGCAGGTGTGCCGGGCGGAACGGTTCAATTGGGAAAGGCGAAGGATCATCCGCTGTATGGCTGGGACAACGAATTCGGCACATGCAAAGCGGATGTACAGTCCTTTGCGGCGTCCCGCTATCTGGTCAGCAACCAGGAATATCTGCAGTTTGTTGAGGATGGGGGATACGGTGAGCAGAGATGGTGGACTGAAGAGGGGTGGGCGTGGCGAAACTATCGTCAGAGTCAACACCCCCTGTTCTGGATTCCGGATGGTTCACGCTACCGATTTCGCCATGTCCTTCAGGAAATTGAGATGCCCTGGAATTGGCCGGTAGAGGTTAACCAGCTGGAAGCCAAAGCGTACTGCAACTGGATGGCAGCCCGTACCGGTCGACCCATCAGGCTTCCGACGGAGGATGAATGGTACCTGTTAAGGGACCGCCACGTACAGGAAGATCAACCTTATTGGGACAGCGCTCCCGGGAACATTAATCTGGAACACTACGCATCCTCATGCCCGGTCGACCAGTTTGCCTTCGGGGAATTCTATGATGTGATCGGCAATGTCTGGCAATGGACCGAGACGCCGATCAGCGGCTTCAGCGGTTTTGACGTTCACCCGTACTACGATGATTTTTCGACACCCACATTCGATACAAAACACAATCTGATGAAGGGAGGATCGTGGATATCAACCGGCAACGAGGCAACGCGAGACTCCAGGTATGCGTTTCGCCGGCACTTCCAGCAGCATGCGGGATTCAGGCCCGTAGAATCCGACGCGCCGGTCAGCATTGTTCGAAACTTGTACGAAACAGATGCCGTGCTATGCCAATATTGTGAACTTCACTATGGCGACAACTATTTCGGTACGGCCAACTATCCCAGCGTACTTGCCGAACGCTGTATCTCTCTGACAGAAGGCAGGCGCAGAGGGAAAGCCCTTGATCTGGGCTGTGCCGTCGGGCGGGCAAGCTTCGAACTGGCGCGAGCGTATGACCAGGTGACCGGCCTGGATTTTTCAGCCAATTTCATCCGGCTTGGCGTCGAAATGCAGGAACGGGGCCGCATTCTCTACACGCGCCAGGATGAAGGCGAATTGACGACATATGTGGAACGAACACTCGAGGAGATAGGGTTGGCAGACGTAACCGGAAGAGTTACGTTCCAGCAGGCAGACCCCTGCAATCTCAAAGAAATCTACACCGGATATGACCTGGTTCTGGCTGCAAACGTGATTGACCGGCTCTACAGTCCGCGGAAGTTTCTTGATTCAATCCACACGCGCATCAACAAGGGCGGACTACTGGTCCTGACATCCCCATATGACTGGCTGCAGAAGTATACTGAACGCAGCGAATGGCTCGGTGGATTCAGGAAAGACGGTGAGCCGTACACCACGTTCGAAGCTCTGCGCGAAATACTCAGCGGCCATTTCGTCATGGTCGGTCTCCCCGAAGATATTCCATTCGTCATACGCGAGACACGCAGAAAATATCAGCACATACTATCTCAAATGACGGTCTGGCGTCGAAAGTAAGAATGAACAAGTAAGAACGTAACAATTATGCCGCTGCGAACTGCCACCGTTCTGGGCAGCCGGGCTAACGGAGAAACAATTACAATGAAATCAACACACATTATGCCTGTCACAAAACCCGAGGATATGGTGAAGAACCGAGCTTTGGCAAAGCGCTTCTTCTCCAGCGCCGCGGATGTACCCATCTCTTGTGTGCTTGGTGGGAAAAGCATACATGGCATGCCAAACGAGTGGCACCCGGTTTGCCGGAGACGCATCATCGACAGCACTATCACCGAAACGGTTTTTGAGGGCAATGACGCAAGCACGGGCTTGAATGTCAGGGTTGAATGCTGGGAGTACCGGGACTACCCGGTTATGGAATGGGTGGCATGGTTGACCAATGCGGGCAATACGCCCACCCCGGTTATCCGTGACATCCTCGCAATGGATGGCACGCTGGCGGGTACCTCGCCCGTTTTGTATCATTGCAACGGCGATTTCTGCAGTGAGGAAGGATACACACCGTGTGAGACTCCCGTGCACGCGGGAGAATCGATTAGATTTGCTCCCAATGGAGGCCGGTCCTGTGACGGAGCATTCCCTTACTACCGGGTTATGTTCGAGGGCTGGGGCCTGTCGATCGCTATTGGCTGGCCCACGCAGTGGGCGGTTGATTTCACCGGGTGTGCAGACGGTGTGCATGTCCGGGCGGGTCAGGAAAAAACCAACCTGCGGCTCATGCCGGG
>CAZCLS010000491.1:0-3507 GCA_964499565.1 uncultured bacterium | reverse complement strand
ATACCCGGCCATATTGCATTCGAATTCGGCTACTTTGGGACCGAGGATGAAATATTGCGATTCCAACACTTCGTCAACAACCGGTTTAATTTCATCTCTGAGTGTTGCGTATTGGGCTTTCAAGTCTAATAAGGGGACATTCATGGAAGATGGTTGATGGTCAATGGTTAATGGTCAATGGTTGATGGTATATTCATTACAATAAAGATTCCACGATAGCCAGGGCTTCGTCGAGTTTTTCGGGTTGTTTACCGCCGGCCTGGGCCGATTGTGGTTTGCCGCCGCCGCCACCGCCGGTAATTTTAGCGATCTCCTTTACAATGCTGCCCGCGCTGCGGCCGGCTTTAACCTGGTCGTCACTCAGTTGGGCAATAAAAGTGCACTTGTCTTCCTGGGTAGCGCCCAGGACAATGATATAGCTTTTCAGTTGAGCCTTGAGTTGATCTGAAATCGCGCGCAGCGAATCAATATCACATTCGCCGGCGTTAAAGACGACCAGGGAGGCGCCGTCTTTTTCTTTGGCAATGGCAAGCGCCTGGGAAACCAGGTCTTTGGATGAACCGCTGCGGGCATCTTTGAGTTTCTTTGTCAGGGCCTTATTATCCTGCAGCAGTTTTTCTATACGGTCGGTAATATCTTCCGGCCCAGTGTTCAACACAGAAGCCGCATCGTGCAGCAATGATCGCCGGCGTTGGATTTCCTTGACCGATTCGATACCGCAAACCGCTTCGACGCGGCGCATACCAGCGGCTATAGCCGATTCGCCGGTAATCTGGAATGAACCGATACAACCGGTGCGCGGGGCATGTGTGCCGCCGCACAGTTCGCAACTGAAATTACCGATGGAAATCATCCGGACCGACTCGCTGTACTTTTCGCCGAACAACATCATCGCGCCGCTTTTTTTGGCTTCTTCCACGGTCGTCTCAGTCATGTCAACCGGCAGGTCCTCAATAATTTTGCTGTTTACAATCAGCTCGATCTGTTCAATCTGCTCGGGGGTTAGAGCGGTATGCTGATGGAAATCGAACCGGAGACGTTCAGGATTCACGGAAGAACCTGCCTGGGTTGCGTGGACGCCGACCACCTGGTGCAGAGCGGCATGAAACAGGTGGGTCGCGGTATGATGGCGCATAATTGCCGCACGAGCTTCCTGATCAACAGAGACAGTTATAGTATCATTTGATTTCAAGGTACCGTCGAGCACCTGAATCTTATGAGCAAACAGGTTATGAACAGGCCGCTGGACATCGAGGATGCGAGCTGACAGGTTTTGACCGGTAATTGAGCCGGTATCGCCTTCCTGGCCACCCGATTCGCCGTAGCAGGGAGTGGTGTCTGCAATCAGCCAGCCTTCATCGCCGGCAGTCAATTGAGAGCAGCGTTCTCCATCAGCATTGAGCAGAGCTTGCACCCGCGCTTCGCACGACAGGGATGCATAGCCGGTAAAGATTGTATCGCCGAATTCATTGTACAACTCATCATACACTTTTTCGAGCTGAGGCCCGGAGACATGGCGGGCGGCTTTGGCGCGGTTCCGCTGTTCGGTCAGGCAGGAGTTAAAGCCGTCAATATCAACTGACCAACCGCGTTCGCGGGCCATATCCTCGGTAATATCAATGGGAAAACCGTAAGTGTCATACAGTTTGAATGCATCATCGCCTGAAATTCGCCCTGAAGATGCGCCGGAGTCTTCTATGATAGTAGTAAACAATTGGATGCCGGTTTCGAGGGTGGAACAGAAGCGTTCCTCTTCCAATTGGATCAGGGCAGCGCAATGGTCCTGGCGGTCGCGCAGGAGGGGATAGGAATCACCCAGTTTAGCGACCAGGACCGGCAGTAATTTTGTGAGAAAAGGCTCCATGATACCGATATTCCTGCCATAGCGAGCGGCGCGTCTGAGAATCCGGCGCAGAACATAGCCGCGACCTTCATTGGAAGGCACCGCGCCATCCGAGATAGCAAAGGCCAGGGTGCGGATATGGTCGGCAATTACGCGGTGGGGCATACCCGCTTCAACCTCGGCGGGGGAAATAGGGTTCGGCCCGAAAAATTCCAGGGGAGTATACGGTGTTCCGGAAAGGTCGACAACCTGATCGATCAGGCCGGCGAAAACATCGGTTTCATAATTGGAATGTTTATTCTGGAGGACCGAAGCGATCCGTTCCAGGCCCGCGCCGGTATCGACACTTGGTTTAGGGAGAGGGTCCATGCTGCCGTCTTCCCGACGGTTGTATTGCATGAAGACTAGATTCCACAGTTCCAGACAGGAAGAGTCATCGAATTTAGACTGGTCGGGAGAGACGAGACCGAAGAAGGATTTCAAGTCAATATGGATTTCGGTGCAGGGGCCGCAGGGGCCGGTATCGCCCATTTCCCAGAAGTTGTCCTTTTTGCCCAGGCGCACAATACGGGAAGGCTGGGCAAAATTTTTCCAAAATATTTCGGCTTCTTCATCATCTTCATAAACGCTAATCCAGAGATGTTTTTCGGGAATGCCGTAGACATCGGTAAGGAGTTCCCAGGCAAAGCGGATGGCATCTTCCTTGAAATAATCACCAAAGGAGAAATTACCTAGCATTTCGAAGAAGGTATGATGCCGGGGTGTTTTACCGACATTATCCAGGTCGTTATGTTTTCCGCCGGCACGAATGCATTTCTGGCAGGACGTGGCCCGGGTATAAGGGCGGTTTTCCAGTCCGACAAAGACATTTTTAAACTGGTTCATCCCGGCATTGGCGAACAGCAGCGTCGGGTCGTTTTGCGGAACGACGGGCGAGCTGTCGACGAGGGTATGACCCTGTTTTTGAAAGTAATCCAGGAAAGCCTGTCTGATATCATGTGAGTTCATAATCAAAAAACGCTATTTTAGTATGTTTACATTACAAGATAGATGATACAAAAAGAGCGGTTTTTTTGCAATGAAGGGGGAGGGGGGAAGGGGAGGGGGGGAGAGATGGAGTAATGGAGTAGTGGGGTGATGGATGTGGGTTAAAAGTTTAAAGTGTAAAGGGGATTAGGGGTACACGTATTGTTGAAATAGCCTGAAAGCCGACTGGAGACCTTGAGAATCGTTGTCGTTGTCCTCGTCGTTCTAGTTCTCGCGTTGATTGTTCATGGTGTACCGACACGTGTGAGCTATAAAAATTGGAGTAATTGAGTGGTGCTTTTCTAAACCCCGAACCCTGAATCCTGACAACTATATTGTAGCCGGTCTCGACCTGTCCGGCTTTTGACGGATGAGGCCGGATGAGCAGGCTTTTTCAGTAGAAAAGTAGGCAATCCGTGTGACGCCCCGGAAGCAGGCGGGAGAATGAGACTGCCCGGGCGAATGTTGTGAAATGGGGGTGAATAAGTTTCAATGACGAGGCTGGTATTATCACTTCCTGCATGGGGTAGTCAATGGTTGACATGCTTGAAGGGGACCCGGCAGGCTTGCGAACGTGCTACAAGCTGACACTCCGGGTGAATCCCCCTGAAGCATGCGGTAGACTGACTGCCCGGAAG
>CAZCLS010000490.1:0-3527 GCA_964499565.1 uncultured bacterium | reverse complement strand
TGTTCCGGCTCTTAGCCCGGCAGGAGGAGACACAGGCGCGCCGGGCAGCCGAATGGTTAACCTATATCAGCGGCCCGGGAAAATTCTATATAGAGCTGCAGTACCATGATCTGCCCGAACAGCGTATAGTAGTTCCGAAACTGATAGAACTGGCGCGCTCCTGTTCGATACCCATGGTTGCCACGAATGAATGCCGTTATGCCACCAGTGACGAAGCGGTCGCGGTTGAAATACTGCGCCGGATAGAGAACGGTACAACCTGTGACAGCATAGAGGATTTGAAACCGGAAACCAAACAGATGTATTTCCGGACGTATGAAGAAATGGCGGCGGTATTCAAGAATGTGAAAGAAGCGCTTGATAACACCTGCGTAATCAGCGACCAGTGCGCGGTGGAATTATCACTGGGAACGAGCTATTTGACCCCGACAGTCACTCCTCCTGGCGGCCTGACCGCGCGGCAATATCTGGAAGAGTTATGCACAGCGGGATTGCAGGCGCGCTACCCGGACTGGGATGATTCCGAAGCGGCGGCAGAGCAGCATCTAACCAAAAAGAAACGGCAGGAGATCGAAAAGCGGCTGGCATATGAATTAGAGATGATCACAGATATGGGTTTTCTGAGTTATTTTCTGGTTGTGCAGGATTTTGTTTCGTTTGCCAGGAAACAAGGCATACCGGTTGGTCCCGGCCGCGGTTCCGCGGCGGGGAGCTTAGTGAGTTATCTGCTCGGAATAACCATGATCGACCCGTTAGACTTCGGGCTGTTGTTCGAGCGGTTTCTGAATCCCGCCCGCAGAAAGATGCCGGATTTCGACATAGATTTCTGCGAGCGGCGGCGAGAGGAAGTAATCCGGTATGTGCGCGAGAAGTACGGGAACGGGAACGTGGCGCAGATCGCTACTTTCAGCACCCTGCGCTATAAAGCCGCGTTGCGGGACGTCGGTCGCGTGCTGCGCATGTCCGACCCGGTGATTGACAAGCTTTGCCTGCTGCTTAATGATTATGCCCGAACGCATGCCGGCATCCGCTACAGTGTTATTGCCCAGGCGTGCCGAACATATGATCCGCTGCGCGAACTGTATCTGCGCGATCGCCAGGCTAAAATCGCCCTGGACCTGGGAATGAAGATAGAAGATTTACCCCGCAATATTTCCACCCATGCCGCCGGCGTCGTCATCTCGCCCAAGCCGTTGCGGACATTTGTACCGCTGGACCGGGCCGGGGAAGGCGAGACTATTACCCAGTATGACATGCATGCGATCGACCGGTTGGGTTTATTGAAAATAGATTTCCTGGGATTAACGACACTCACTATCATATATGACGCCCTGGCATTGATCCGGCAGACACATGGCATCGAGGTTGACCTGCAGAGCCTGGCGTTAGATGACGAGAAGACGTTCGCGATGCTGAGAAGTGGAGATGTGTTTGGCGTATTTCAACTTGAATCGAGCCAGGGCATGCGCCAGCTGGTGCAGGAACTGCAGCCGAAAGCCCTGACGGATATCATAGCGTTAGTCGCGCTGTACCGGCCGGGACCTATGCACAACCGCAAGGAATTCGTGGCCCGCCGGCTGGGGACAGAGGAAATAGTGTATCCGCATCCGAAGTTGAAAACGATATTGAAGGAAACCTACGGCATTATGCTGTACCAGGAGCAGATCATTCAATGTCTGCATTCATTGTTAGGATATTCACTGGCGGACGCGGATGTGTTCCGGCAGATCATGTCAAAAAAAGAGTCCCGGCGCATAGAATCCGAACGCGAAAAGTTTATGCAGCATGCCGCGGGAAAAAATATAGAAACTGAGTTAGCCGAAGCACTGTTCAATGATATTTCGCAATTCGCGGGTTACGGATTTAACAAATCGCATGCGACTGCCTACGCTTTTGTAGCCTACTGGACGGCCTGGCTCAAAGCCAATTATCCGGCTGAATTTCTCGCGGCGCTCTTGAACAGCAAACTTGATTCAATCGATCGTTTTTCTGAATGCCAGCAGAGCTGTAAAACACTCGGGATAGCCATACTGCCCCCGGATGTAAACGAGAGTGTCGCGCAGTTTTCAGTTAAAAAAACTTCCGAAGACTGCTACGCCATCCGCTTCGGCCTGGAAGCAATTCACGGAGTGGGACCCGGGGCTTCGGGCGAGATAGTACGGGAGCGGACTGCTCACGGCGAGTACCGTTCTCTGGATGATTTTTGCCGGCGGGTAGACCAGCGCGCCGTAAACCGGAAAGTTCTGGAATGCCTGGTTAAGGCCGGGGCCTGTGATTTTACCGGTCTGCCGCGACAGCGTATGGCGCTGATCGCGGATGATATCGCCTCGAGCTGGGAAAAATCAGGTGAATCCCAGCTGCAGCGCTCGTTTTTCGATACGTTTGATGATCAGCAATCCGAACAGCCGGCTGTTCCGCGCGCACTCGAGCATATTGGCGAATGGGATAGCATTACCGTACTGAAGTATGAAAAGGAGATGACCGGCATCTATCTTTCCGGTCATCCGCTCGACAGTCATGCGTCCGCCTGGCGGGCTCTGGTTACCGCCGACGCGCGCAATACCGGCTATGCTGTTTCGGACCAGGAAGACACTGATTCTTCCTTTGGTTCTTTCGGAAGCGATGCGACAGTAATCATGGGCGGACTGCTGCTGAAAGCGGAATGGAGAACCAGCAGAAAGAAACGGTCATACGGAGTTCTGACATTTGAAGATTATTATGGAACCTTTACCGCGTTGCTCTGGTCGGAAATGGTTGAAAAATACCGGGCAGTGCTGGAAAACGGGCAAATTCGGTTTGCCCAGGGAGTGCTGCGCGAATCGTTCGGCCGCACAACATTGTCCGCGGCGGAATTGGCTTCTCCGGAAGAAGCCCTGCAGCGCTGGCCGGGTCATGTTCGTGTCAACCTGGTGCAGAACGCCCAAACCAAAGAACAATTAGCCGGATTATCGGCTCTCATCTCGGCCCATGCCGGGCAACGGCCGATCGAATTAGTGATAACCGATCCCGGCACCGACAGGGCAGCGGTTATATCTTCAGAGCGTATGGCGATAGAATTAACGGAAGAAATTTTGCGTGAGATAGAAGCAATAGCCGGGTTAGGAGCGGTCAGTGTGAGGATGGATAATGGATGATGGATAATGGATGATGGAAGATGGATGATGGTTGATGGTTGATGGTTGATGGGTGATGGAGGTGTCAGGGTTCAGGGTTCAGGAATTGGAGTAGTGGAGTGATGGAGTGATGGAGTGGTGGTAGATGGAGGTGTTAGGGTTCAGGGATTGATTTTTGTCGGACGAGTCGGACATGTCAGACCTGTCAGACCTGTCAGACAGTGTCGAACATGGTAGGCTTGTTAGTTTCGTGTGTGTTTTCCTATTGATTTCGTGTTGTTTTCAAGAAAAAATGTGATAAATGGATATGTTTTTGAATGGGTGTGATATTGTCGTATGACTAGTACTCCTGTTATAATAACTGAGTTGCCACCTGTTTTCTTGGACACAAAATAGTACAATGGTATAACTATG
>CAZCLS010000489.1:0-3557 GCA_964499565.1 uncultured bacterium | reverse complement strand
TTACAAATAACAGCTTTAATCAGATAGCGCAGAAAGGAGTTCAGACCATGGGAGACAAGAAAAGCAAGAAAGATAAGGCTAAAGGGAATCGCCAGAAAGAAGCCAAACAACAGAAAGCCTCAAAGCAGAAAAAGGACAATCAGCTGCCCCGGTAATGGTAACCTGGAGGCGGACAAAGCTTTTGAAGCGGCTCATCAACAGACTCAAAGCGGGAAATACAAATGCCCGTGGCAGGAAGGAACAGACATTTCAAGACACACCCATATCTTCGCGACCGCTGGGCACGGATTGGCAGAAAGTTGGCGTTCTCGTGCGAGAGTCAGGCCGAAATAACCCTTTGGCGCTCAAGAACACTTCGAAAACTGAAGCAGCTCACTGGTTATGACACGATGCTTTCAGCTGACCTGGCACCGACGATCACCGATGAAGTGATCTTCGACGATTATGTGCGCCAGAGAGTGGAGATTCAAACAGAACCGGGTATTGTCATGCCGGTGTTTGTCCTTATTCCCAGAAATTATGAAGCGCCCTATGCAGCGGTATTGGCGCCACATGGTCATTGCAGTGGGGGAAAGCTTGCGGTTGCCGGCTGTCGAGAGATTCCAGAGGTCGCTGCGGCAATAGATCAACACAACTATGACTATGGCGTGCAGTTTGCACGCGCGGGTTTTATCAGCTTCTGTCCGGATGCGCGAGGTTTCGGAGAACGCCGGGAAAAAGCCTCCGAGGACAACATTCTTAATTCCTCGTGCCAATGGATCAATAACATGGGCATCCCATTGGGTCAGACGGTGACAGGCATGTGGTCATGGGATATGCACCGCCTGATCGATTATGTTCAGACTCGCGAAGACTGCATTCCCGATCGCATTGGCTGTGCGGGTTTGTCAGGAGGCGGATTACAGACCCTATGGTTATCAGCCCTTGACAAACGAGTCTGCTGTGCTGTGATTAGCGGGTATCTCTACGGGTACAGAGAATCTCTTCTGGATTTGTACTCAAACTGCTCGTGTAACTATGTGCCACACTTGTACGAGTATGTGGACATGGGCGACATTGCCGCGTTGATAGCCCCGCGCCCACTGCTGGTAGAGACGGGAACCGGTGACCCGTTGAACGGCGCCAGCGGACTTGCCAACGTGCGCTCTCAGATGCGCATCATACGCAAAGCATACCGTCTCCTGGATGCCGCCCCAATGCTCAAGCACGATGTTTTTGAAGGCGGACACCGATGGAACGGAATTAAGGCAGTTCCCTGGATGAAACACCATTTGCATATATCCATTTGAAATGCTAGAATCTTATGTTCTTTGTAACCTTGTAACAACGCTCAGGATGAAACAATGCAAGAATACTGAAGCACGATTTCTATTTCTAAAAAAGCTCAGTAGTAGTTATACATTTAAAATGATTGGAGTTCAGATATTATGCAACCCTACAAGCATAGGCAAATTGGAACAATGATGCTGTGCGCTCTTGGTTGCGCTGCAGCGGTTGCCGCAACGATGGTTGCGGTTATATCCCCATCACCCGGCAGGATAGTTGTCGGGCTGGTTCTGGTTACTCTCCTGCTGTGCATATTCATTTTCTGGTCACTCACAGTTGAGATTACTTCAGAGTATCTGACTGTGTGGTTCGGGCCCGGAGTGATTCGCAAGGTGTTCCGTTTTGAAGACATCCGTGATGCCCGGATCGTGAAAAACAAGTGGTACTACGGATGGGGGATCCGGCTGACTCCGCACGGTTTGCTGTTCAATGTCTCCGGGTTGGACGCGATTGAATTGGAGCTCAAGAATAACCGGAAATTCCGGATTGGGACCGACGAACCGCAAAAATTATTGACTGCTATTCAAAACGTATTGCGGGATGACAGTTGAAAAATGAAATGGCTGTTTATACTTTCAGTGCTGTGTGTTGTGGCGAGTGGTATTTACTATTATTCGAAGCGTAGCGAAATGCAGTGCTTTCATACCTATTGTCCCAAGCATGGTCATTTGCTGGAGAAATATGATTATCGCCCGCATGAACATGAAATACCATTGAGTTTTATACTCAGAATACTTGCTTTGATGGGCAGCATTGTGTTTTTAGCTATAACAGGAATTGTTTGGCTCATCATAACAATAAATAAGATCGGATAATAGCTCGTAAACAAAAATGGAAACAAAGCAATGGACTACATCATACTTCAGAAAATAATATATTCAGTGGTTATCTTACTCGGCATTAACCTGGTGTTTCACATACTTAAACTGACCGCTAAAAAAACACAACAGAAGTTCGGCATTCGGAAATCTCGTTACTTTGCTATCAAGCGCCTGTTCACAATTCTATCTTTATTATTGAGTGTCCTGGTATTGGTTTTTGTCTGGGAAGTAAGCCTGAAAAACGTCTGGATTTCCGCTACGGGTATTCTATCGCTGATTGCTATAGCATTTTTTGCCGTATGGAGTCTCGTCGGCAATATTTTAGCCGGGATCATTATCTATTTCACCTCGCCCTTCAAAATTGACGATACTATCGAAGTTATGCCGGATGAGATTCGGGGTACTGTACTGGCGATCAATACTTTCTATACGGTGCTTCATGACAAGAACAAGAACTATATCAATATCCCGAATTCACTGTTGTTTCAGAAATACATTAAAGTGATAAAGACACCTAAAGTGGAAGTACCACCTGCTAAGGACGGTGCTTCGGTTTGAGTGTGAGGACGGGTGAAAAGATAGTCAGCCGTTTCTAAGGTTAGTGAAAGGAAACAAAAAATAAGGCGTAACAAAAATGATTTTGAAATACAATTATCACGTATTCATGCTGCGAACTGTATTTCTCGCAGTAAGTTTATTCCTGGTATTGGGTTGTGCACCGAAACCTGAACGCAGCAATAATGGTGATACCGCTCCGGTTACCGGTCTTGACTACAGTCATAAGTCCAACTGGGTATATCGAACTGAAACACCCGACAAGGCGGTAGATGTGTTTTATGTCTACCCAACCATCTACGCGGACGAATCACCAGCTAATATGGATATTAATTCAGCGGAATTGCGCGCCATGGCAAAGCATCTGCTGGATGCCCAGGCCAGTGTGTATTCAGGAGACGCGAATCTATTTGCCCCCTATTATCAGCAAATGTCAATAATGCTTAACCCTGATAAAGATATATACCGGAATCCGTATTTCCTGATCGGATATTCGGTCACAGCCGAAGATTTTAAAAAATATCCCTGGTTTAAACCGGCTGCCCGGGCAGATGATACCGGGGTAATAATCTCTTACAATACCCAGGCGCCGGACGCGCAAGGGTCACCGGTATTGCTGCCGGGGGCTTTTTGCATAAATCCTCTGAACTGGAGAACCGATGCAACGCCGGCAGACAAGAGCATGAATCTGGGCGCGGTATTTTTCAATGATACGAACGCTGTCATAGAGAGGGAAGTTCCCGGGTATACGGGCGCCCGGATAGATGAAAAAAACGGAGCGTTGATTACCACACCGCCCGATCAACTTGATGGCGGCAGTTTTCCAGAGGGAGTGTATCACAAATACGATTATGC
>CAZCLS010000488.1:0-3561 GCA_964499565.1 uncultured bacterium | reverse complement strand
GCAGTACATCAACTGACTGGAGAATATGCCTACCGGTTTCGGCATCGCGGCGATCTGAGTAGCAAACCACTGGCGATATCCCGCGGCGCCATTGTCCCACAAGTATCGGTGAGAATCCATACCGGCGCTTATGGAAATATCATCCGCGAATAATGATGTAACGGAACAACCGGCTTGATCGGCACGGTTATGAAATCCGTTGAAGCTGGAATTTTGTCCGGATATGTCTTTGCGCAAGCCGACATATACAAGATGTTTAAATCCTTTCTGCACAAAATGTTCAGCGGCTAATGTGCCGACAGCATAGAAATCGGGCATGACCCGCGGAACAACCAGTTCAGGAATCCGGTCGCTTAATTCAACGACCGGAACTTTTGCGTTCTGAATGGCTTGAACCAGTTCGGGCGACGTGGGATAAAGTTGCGAAATGATGCCGTCCAGCGGTGTAGTCGCGATCAAGTCGTGCTGGCCCGGTCCTGCGTTGCCAACCATCCAGCCCGCTTTGCGGGTAAAGCGGCCGATGCCGACATGATGAGCCGGTTCGGACCAGACCATAACAAGCATAACCCGCCGGGGTGAATGCGGCGACGTTTTTTCAGGATGCAGCTGCATAATAGTATATTGTAGCAAAAAGAGGATATGAAAGGGTAGCAGATGATGGATGATGGAGAAATGGAGTAATGGAGTAATGGGTATGTAGAGACCCGACCTGAGAAGATGCGAATGCGGCCTTGCCCCGGTTTTGGAGAAACCAGGGGTTACTTAGAGCCCGCAAGCTTTGGGACGTGAAGTAGCCCCAGGGGTCTATGACCCCGGGGCAGAAGAAACAGACGCTAAACCGGGGAACGATCGGATGTTAAAAGAGACACCAGCTGCGGAGCTGCGGGTGCTACTCGCAGCACATACAGAGCCGCACGGAACCATCCGGAATGCAGGCTTGAAACAAGCAGACAAGCGGGCAGCTCCCCTTAAACCCTAAATCCGCGATGGGATGAAACTGGACACTAGTTTTCTGATGTATCAAAAATAGTACTGTAATCGTACACAATAATCGTGACCGCAATCTTAGACCGAAAAGAGAGGACAGATGAATGATTAAAACGGCGATTAGATGTGAAGAAAAATCAACACCAAATGGGTGAACGTAAAAACCCGCATGTCATCCCACCCTGACGGGTAGCCGTATGCACAGCATCTACTACGTTGCGAGACACTTGGCGTATCAAAATACGCTCGCGTGTCTCACGCCTTGTATCTGCCGCACCTACGTCTATCGCAGAATTAGGGTTAAAAGCTGATTTTGCTTAATTTGGGTAATAATTCCATTGAAATTGGGATGGATAATAAACCATGTTTATACTATAATACAATTATAGAGTATAGATAGTATTTTTTAAAACAAATAGACGGTTGTTTCACACTGATCAAGAGAAATCGTTGTATGAAAATAAGAGCCTGCGTGATATCACTTTCAGCATTATTTGTTCTGGGGATTTACGCAATCGATGATTTTCCGCCGGTTATTGAAATCGATTCCGCGGAGACGCTTGCCACTGATGGCGGCGAACGGTCCTACACGTCATATGGAGAATGGAGCACCGATGGGGATGTCGAGGGGTGGACTCTTAACAACGCGGCGGGGTCAACGGTTGCGAGCGGGGCATTGGCTCTCACGGAGAACAGTGGCGGCGATGCTATGGCAATTGAGCTGTCATTCGGCGCGGGGCCGTTAGCGGCGAATTTAGATTATGGGTACAAGGAATTCCTGGAAATCCGCTGCAAAGTAGCGAACGGCTATACGGGGGGGTTGACGTTCCAATACAAAACCTCGATGCCGTCCGGGCCGGATTATTCGGATGCGACGGCATTTTATATACCGGCCGGGACGCTCATAGCTGACGGTGGCTGGCATACCTATCTGATCGACCTGGGACTGGAGCGCAGGTTCCGGGGTGATCTGCGGGGAATGAAGCTGATACCGTTTGCGGATACGACTCCTGCTGGAAGGACAATCGAGATCGATTATATCCGCCTGGGCGACCTGGCCAGTGACGTGCTGCAGGTGAACACCGACCTGAATTTTTACAGTGGCGAATCGATCAGCGACTGCAGCAATGTGCAGTCGAAACACTTTGTGATCTGGTGGAGTCCGCATACCGATGTGATTTACGCGGGAACCTACGGGCCGTTCGCTAACCTGACCGACCGGCACAGAACCTGTTTGCGGATGCTGGAGGAAACCTACCAGTTTGAATTCAAGGCGCTGGGGTATCCCGAACCGGTAATTGACACCGACGGCTCGACACCCGGCCGTTTCAAGTTTGCCGTGACGACCTTTCATGAAGGCGGCTGGATGAGCAACTACCGCGGATTTAACTATAATAATTTTGGTCCGCCGGACATGAAATACGATACGGCAGGCAATCCAATCAGACATGAATATGGTCATGGAGTGCAGGGCACCTGCAAAGGCTTTTTGAACGGTCGGCACTGGGAGTCGCACGACGGATACATGCATGTTTCGCAGATGGACTACTGGGGCGAGATTCAGGATGGCGATTCGGGCTATCCGTATCTGCCGTTTATGAGCTGGGTCAACTATGTGCCCAAGTGTGTGCATCAATCGAATTTACAGATGGAATGGCGCGGATTTGTGTATGCCGACCGGCGGCCTTACTGGTATCTGGACTTCGACCCTGACAATCTCGGTTTTGGCGAAAAATTTTCGGTAAAGATGTGGGAGACGGGTACCAAAGATGAATTTTTCCACACGGCTCTGCTGCGCGAACTGCCGGCCGAAGTAGATTATGAAGATGTGGTATTGGGCTGGAGCAGGCGCTGGCGCACATTTGATATTTTCGGGGGAGAAGACAAGCGTACCTGGTATTTTCATAACACGAGTGTGGATGAAGCCACGAAACTGGGCTACTATCTCCAGCACAATATGCTCCTGGCGGCTTGCCCGGACAAATCGAACACCTGGTACAGCACCTATGGCACGTCACCGATGAAGATGGGGTACGCGCATTATGAGCTGGCCTATCCGGCGGGAGGCACTGCGACGGTATCATTGCGCATGTGCGATCAGCCGGGAAGCGCCGAAGGGTTGCGCTGGTGTCTGGCAGCGGCGAATACGGACTATCTGTCTCCTCAGACTACACGCTACAGTGAGATTTGGGGACCGGGAGAAACCAACACGTTCACGTTGCAGCCGGGTGAATCCAACCTGTACCTGATCGTAGCCGGAACGCCCAACCCGATCGAGATGAACCTGCAGGCGGATGAAAGCCAGTATAATCACAATAAGCATCCGTTGAAACTGTGTTATCAATTTGAAGTAACGCTTGCCGGAACAACGCCGAAGAACGACCCGCTCGACATTTACACGAGAACAATCGGCAGCGGCGCCACGCATGCGAACGGCGGCGGGTTTGTCGAAAACTCCGCTTCCGTGGCTTCCTCGGCGTACGTAGGGCCGAACGCGCGAGTGCTCGGTAATGCCGTCATCAGCGGTACTGCCAGGATCGAGGGTCATGCCACCGTGATTAATTCGCGGGTGCA
>CAZCLS010000487.1:1183-3588 GCA_964499565.1 uncultured bacterium | reverse complement strand
CCGGCGATGACGCCAGCCCTCCACATCATGGACGCACGACTCACCACGGCTCTCGGCTCTCGGAACAAGGTCCACGGTCTCGCTCGATCCTCACTCGCCCGCAGCCACACATGAACCATGATTCCGCGGCCCACGGGCATCGGGCATCGGACATCGGCTCACGGCTCTCGGACATCGGCTCTCTCCGCGTCTCCGCGCCTTTGCGTTCATAATCATCAGGCTCACTATGAAGCCTACCCCTGCCCCCGGTTCCGGAATCTCATCGGGAAAACCCGGCGTGCCATCCAATATTCCGCTGGCCCGCCAGCCTGATTTCTGCCCCCAATCAACCGTGCTTTCGCCCGGATTATTCTTTACCAGTGAATACCCTCCACCATCCGTTTGCGGATACCAGGCGTTGTCATAGGAAAACAGTACATTCGTCTGCAAGACCGGCGTCAGCAGCAGTAATTGTTCTCCGGCATTGTCTAACTTGCCCTCAAATGTTCCCGCCAGGTGAATATCCTGCCAGTCAGGATAACGAACAGCAAACGCATCCGGATTCTTTACCGCCACGACATACTCGTATGGCTGCACGTACCGTACCGCCCCATACGAAAAATCAAATGATATGCCATCCGCTATCATCACCCCCGTCAACTGAGCTACAGAGTCAGCGGTATTCTGCAATTCGATAAACTCGAAGTCCGCGCCGCTGAAATTGGTTTCTGCCGTTCCGTCAGCCGGCTCGCGCGGATTGTACATGATCTCGGTTATGGCCACATCAGGAGTAGCAACCGCATACAGGGCGGTCCGGGGAGCGCTCCACTGCTTGCCGGCTATGTCCGCTGATGACGGCCACGGCAATACCCCGGCCGGAGCTGCCGGAGTCGTGGACAGCGCCCGAATAGTTATCAACACGTTTTCTGGTATGCTGACGGGAGTGCCGCTATACTCCAGTGCGTTGGACCGTACGCCGCCGCCGGGCGCGCGCGGATCGCTGCCGTCCAGCGTATAATAGATTGTTCCCGAACCGGACAGTCCGACAGTTGTACCCGGAGCTACCATACCGGCCGGGCGTCCGAACGCCGGGCGTGGAATAAAGATCGAGTCCATGAAATTTGCCCGGGCGGTAATCCAGTTTTTAAGCCTGGAGATATTGCCGGGCCAGCTGCTGTTGCCGGCCTGGGACTCTGCCAATTCCGCGGCCTGACTGTCGACCATCGCTCTCATCGCCGCCAGCGACATGCTGGAATCCCGCAGGTTGAAATACCGGTCGATATACTTCTGCATAAAATCCGGGTCTTGAAACAGCCGGCCCCACCAGTCATAATTGAACGGCAGTTGCACATCACCGAAACTGACCGGGCCGACCGGATCGGCCGATCTGCCTTCAAAGCCGAAGGCCCGGTCGAAATCCCAGATCGGTCCCATCGTCAGCTTGCCCGTCCGGCTTTTAAACATATAGGTGCTGAGCCAGAACGCGTCGGGATCCTTCGAGAAATCGCCTAAAATATGATGGTCGATGAACGAATCCGCATCGATATATTTCACATAGCCATTCTGCGGATCGGTGAAATTGGACCCGTACAACGCCGATTCGAACTGGTTCAGATAATTCCTGATCCAGGTCTTCTGCGCGGCGGGCATCTCGCCTTCCTTGGGATACACGTAACAGAAATAGCAGTAAAAGGTCGGTGTGCCGCGGGTCGTGTGAAATCCGCTGTCGCCCGGGTCCGGCCGGTCGATCTTCAGCATGTACCCCCCCGCTATCTCCGGTCCGCCGACTACTTCCGGCTCGAGTTTCTCTACATCCACCCGATCAGGCCCGCGCTTGATCTTCTCCATCAGCACATACACCCCGATGTGGTCCGCCGGTTCTATGTCATCTCCATCGGTATTGAGGTACACATCCACAAACCGGGTCTTTACCGCGTACACTCCGTTTGAACAACTCAGAGCATATACGAACGAATTGTTGATCAGGGACGTGTCGAAGACGGAAGGATAATACATGATGAAATCCGATTCTGGCGGAAAGTTCAGCAGGTTGACATCGCGGTCTTCATTGTTGCCATCCACAAACTCCAGGTTGAAAGACGGAATGACATCGACGATAACCGTACTGGACCCGCGCCGCTTGATATGCACGTCTCCCGACAGGTTTGGCACCGTGCTGAAATCCGCCCGGCCCGTCTGTTCGCGGTCAAACAGCATGAATGTGGCATCCATCTGCACGTCATTCAGCAGTTCGCCCCGGCCGAAGTTATCGACAATGACTATCGGCAGATTTGCATTGTACGACTGGACCGCCTGGTCCAGAAACAGGTATGATTCCGACATGACCGGTCCGGGCGCGCGCCCCGGTTCGATTGCCATGGCACGGATGCACACTGTCGCTGTCACCTGGATCGGATTGGTATACA
>CAZCLS010000487.1:0-1083 GCA_964499565.1 uncultured bacterium | reverse complement strand
AAATCCCGGCTCGCTATAGCCCGGTTCATGCCATGAATCGCTAACATATTAGTACCGGATGAATCCAGCATCATCGTGCCGGGCACTGGGAATGTGTGGTATATCTGGGCGTCTTCATCGGTCTGGTTGGCGGTGGCACCGCTGTTCCAGGCCGGTACGGCCGGCGCGTTAGCCCTGGCGATCTCCGTGCCGTTCAGATACGCGACAAACCCGTCGTCAAACATGATATGCAATGCCAGGTTCGCCGCGTCATCGGCCGGGTCGGCTATAAACGGTACCCGGACATACGCGGTTAAATTGCTGGATTTCATACTGTTCATGATGTCCGTGCGAATCGTAAACGGATACCCCCCGGTTTCATCATAGCCCACACTGAGTTCTCCCGCTAACCATCCGCTGTCGTCATAGCCGGTCTGTTGTCTCCAGGCGGTTCCGGCACTGTCATCCCTTGGCACTATTACTCTGCACGCTGTTCCGTCATCCAGAAACTTCACATAACGCCTGCTGGGCCCTAACCCGAAAGACACGTCCGCTTCCTGCGACGGATACGCCGGGGAAAATTCAGAAGCGATTGTCGTGCCGTCCGGTTTAACTAAGGCAAGATATTCGCCTTCCGCGGCAAGTTTGAAGGTAGTATGCAGATAACCCGCCGGATCAACATAGCCTGGCGCGGCCGCACCGGAGGCAAATACGACCAGGTAGCCGTGAGCGCCTATCGTTTTTTCCGGGAATACCCATTTGGTGAGCGTGTCGGATGAATCGGTCAGATACCAGCCGGTAAGCGATACCGGCGTGTCGGAACTGTTATATAGTTCGATCCAGTCGCTGTACACGCCATTACCGTCTGCCAGTGTGGATTCATTTTTAGCCATGAACTCATTGATATACACCGGTTCAGTATCAGCGAACGCTGCAATAGGCATGACACCTGTCAAGAGCAGAACACAAGCCAGGAATGAATAAAAGGAAGGTACTATACCGTAACAATTCACAAACACCGTATTGTACTTGATTACTACTATAATATTATTTTATAAACATTGAAGATAATTGTCAATGCTATGCAATGGAGAAAAGGTGCTG
>CAZCLS010000486.1:0-3590 GCA_964499565.1 uncultured bacterium | reverse complement strand
CCCGGTCAGGGCCAAAAAGAGTTATGACTGTTTCCATATATGGAATAATATCTTCGGGTTTCCAGGAATGCCAGGTGGCTTCAGTAACCATTCCGGAAAGTTTACAATACACCCTTTCGTAGCGTGCCAGTTCAGCCATGTGCTGCTTCCAGAATTCAAATTCCCCGTCTTTAATACACGGCTTTGCTATGTGGTCAATTACGAAAGGCTGTGAATCGAAGTTGCGGACAAATGAAACCGTGGCAGGGAGTTGCTGCGATACTATCAGAATGTCATATGTCAGTCCGTATCCGGCAAGCGATGTAACTCCCTTTACAAATGCCGGCCGGAGTATGAAATTATTGTCTGGTTCATCCTGGATAACATGGCGGAGCCCTTTTAATGCAGGCGAAGCAGATAATGAATCCAAGTCGGCAGTCAAGCTACTGCTCTGGAGATCCAGCCATCCAATCACGCCGAAAATGCGCGGATTATTTTCAGCCAGCTCAAGCAACCAGCGTGTTTCATTCACTGTCTGCCGGGCTTGGACAGCCACGCTGCCGTCGAGACTATGATTATCAAGATGAATCGCCAGCTCTGCCGGAAGAAAATCGCGCTTTAAGGTCAATAATGAATCGTCAATCCAGCCATATTCTGAAGGAGAATAGTTCCAGAAATGCTGATGGGCATCTATGCGTTCGCTCATTATTTTCCCTGTTCACTGCGTTCAAGACCCTGGGTTCGCTTGTTCACGGCGCCGGGATCATCATTTTCAGGCCGGCCTTCTTTCCAGTATATATCTTTAACCGGTTTAAGAATGCGTTGAACCTGCGTTATAAGATCAGGATCTAATCCTGACTCGGGAATGCGTATGTTTGCATCGACATGCCGTACTTTGCTCATGCCGACCAGGGTAATGGCGACATAGTCGTGGGCTAGAGCAAATTTCATAGCGACTTCAGCGAGAGTAGTGCCGTGTTCACGGCAGAACGCGGCCGCGTGCGCCGCGGCTTCCAACACATTCTCCGGGGCCGGATGCCAGTCCGGAGCGCCCTTGTCCGTTAAGACGCGCATATGAAGCGGAGACGCGTTAATCAAGCCAATGCCTTTTCGGCGGGCTGTAGGAGTCAGGATACTATCCATGGTTGTATCTAACAGGTTATAACGGCAATACGTTAAAATAGTATCGACCTGAAAATGCTCGGTAATTTCTTTCAATGGTGTCAGGGGATAACCAGTAATACCGATAAATCGGATTTTACCTTGTTCACGCAATTTTTCCATGGCCGGGAGTGTTTCCTGCAGAATTTGGCTGCGTTCAGCATACTCAACGTCATGAATCTGATACACGTCAATATAATCAGTCTGGAGTCGTGTAAGGCTTTCATCGACCGAACTGATTACGCGGTTATAAGAAAAGTCAAAACCGCCCTGAAGGGTGATATCATAGCGGCAGGCTTTTGAGGCAAGAATTATCGATTCGCGCCGGGTTTTAAGAAACTGGCCCAGGCGTGTTTCGGCCAGCGTTCTGCCGTAATAAGGCGCAACGTCAAAATAATTGATGCCATGGTCGATAGCATACGCGACAGCGCGTTCTCCTTCAGAAACATCGATCGGCCCGAATTCCGCTCCTAACGGGGACGCACCGAAGCCGATAACCGACACTTTCAGACCGGTTTTGCCAAGTTTTGTATAACGCATATGAATGGATCTCATTAAATTAAATATACGGGGAACAATAATAACAGAAAAAGTGGTAAAACGTCAATGCTTTTGTCGTCCTAAATCGGCGATTGAACATAAACGAATCAAGATTTGACTGTCCCGATATTACCGGGAACGTCTTGCCGCGGTCCAGAAAACAAGAAGGAATGCAAGTGAAAGGGAAGCCGGTTCCGGAATAGTAACCGTGAAATCCCAGATGCCGCGGCCGTATGTTCCAAACCGGGCGGTATCGATTGCAGGGATATAATCAACGGTCCAATATGTCTGGTCTGGACCTGATATTACGGTTATAGATGTCCACGCACCTTCTTCAACGCATGCATACGCGCCGACTTCAGTTGCTGCGAACAAGGTTTTACCGTCATCGGTAATAGCAAGCTGAAAAACGAGTGTATCGGGAAGACCGTTGTCCATCGTGGTGAATGTTTCACCATGATTGCGGGAGCGATAAACTCCGGGATTGGAATAGCCGCTTCCGCCGATATAAACGGTACCGAGCTGCGTGGGTGAAGCGACGATCGTAGAACCATAGAAATAATGGCTGTCGGGGCCGTCAAAACCGGGAGATTTGAGCCAGGAAGCCCCGCCGTTCTTTGAAAAGTAAAAATCCCCCTGGGTGGTCAGGATATAGCGGTATGTATGATCAATGGGTGAGTACGCCATGGCCGAAATGGAATTCCATTGTTTGCCGCCACTGAAGTCAAACGAACCTTCGCTGGCGGAGATATAGCTCGAGTGACTGGTCAGATGCCACAGATGAGTGCCGGTTGTGGTTGAGCCGCCCCCGTAATATACTGATTTCGGATCATCCGGGTCTTCCATCAAGGGTGCCATCCAAAGCTGGCCGCTGCCTTGGAAATTCCAGAATTGTTTGTATTCATTCTCCAGAGCGGTTGGAAGACACATGGCAAAGCCGGGATACACGCACCAGACACTTGTGCCGCCGTTCCCGGAGACGACATGGCCATAATCGCCGGAAATAAGCTGGTTGAAATCAACGAGAGAGCCGTCATCAGCGGTTGAACGCTGAAATCCCTGGTCCTGGCTGCCCGCAAAAATAAAATCCGGATTGGCGCGGCAGGTATACGTGGAATAATACTGGCTGATCCGCAAAGACAAGAGAGAAATGTTATCGACAGTAGCAAGAGCATCATGAGAGATGTAGGTGCCGCCATCGGTAGATATAAGATAAAACTCGTTGCCGCCGGCATCCTGGAACACATTAATGCCGGGAATATCGGCGTGAAGTTTTTGTTTAGGATTGCCGTAATATTCACCCCAGCTGTTCACCATCTGCCATGATGCGCCACCGTCGTAACTGCGGTAGGTATTCATACCGCCGAAAAACATATAATCGGGATTCTTACTGGAGCAGGTGAAACTATCATTCATAAAAGGGCCTTCCGAATGGGTGCTGCGGAACGACCAGTTTGACCCGCCGTCATCAGAGGCGTAAAAATAGGACGTATCATCAACCCGGTACAGAACCGCAAGTGTAGACTGGGACGGAGTTATGCAACCGGACAGGAGGGTGCGTCTGACCGCATCATCGAAAGGAAAGCTGGTAGTGAATGTATTGATCAGCTCGGGCGTATCGGTATCATTCAAGACATACAGATTGTTTTTGACCAGGAGGAACACTTTTTTCCGGCCATATCGCGGAGTCCAGAGGTCGATATGCTCCGACGAATTTGCGAAGGTTCTTATGCGGGTGAAATGGGTACCGTTATCCAAAGAGCGATACAAACCGCAAATAGCGCGCCAGTTAGCATTGTCCCATTCAACCGAGAGCACATACAAACGATTAGTGGTATCACGGACGACGATACCACGCCGGAGGACACCCCAGGACTGGACATTATTAAAGCCTGAAGACATTTCCCAGG
>CAZCLS010000485.1:0-3596 GCA_964499565.1 uncultured bacterium | reverse complement strand
CGGAAATCAAGGGCACCGGGGGCGGGCGAACAAAGGCGCACGTAAGAACCGAATCACCGCGAACAACGTATACAGCCGCGGTCGTGCCATGCTGAAGACTGGTTATATACTGTCTGAACCAGGCGCGGGTATCGTCAGTGAGCAATGAAAAAGAGATGGAATCGCAACCGAAGATAAGGTCGCCGGGCCGGATACCCGAGAGGGCAAGGGCCTGACCGGGAATGACCGTCAGAACTCTGAGGCCGGGAGATAGAGGCTTTTCTTCGGTTTTCAGCCATCCGCCGAGAGGAAGGGAATCTGACGGCAGGGCCTGAGCCAGAAAAGCACTGATGAAAACTGCCTGGAAGAAGGTTATGTATTTTGCAGTCATAGAATCAATAATCATCACCGTTGGTAAATACGCAAGGAAAGTATTATAGCAAAATTGGAATGTATATTCAGCAACTATTCTGACAGCATCGTTGACCGTGTGATAGTTTTTATGGTACACTATGTGCGCAGATGGGAAAACAGGTAACATGAAAATATGAGGCAAACCAATGAGAGTTGTGGTTTTATTGGCTGGTATCATGGTGATAACGGGATGCGCACCGGTATTGAAATCAACGATAACCGAGCCGCCGGACATGCATCCGGTTATAGCAGACCGGGTAGTGATGAAAGGATTTGACTATAAGGAAACATACCTGGTAGGGAAGTCGCGTTCGTATTCACCGAATGTGGGAGCGTGGTATAAAATAGCGAACTGGGGCAAAATATTAGCACATGAAATCGGTGTTTCGCTGGGGATGCAGATTACCCAGACCTACAACGAGAATTTTGACGATATCGGCACATTGCGCAACCAGATGAAGGATTATATTGAAAACAATGATTTTGCTAAAAGTGTGGTAACGTTTACCGACATGCAGGAACTCAAATTGTCTGATTCGCCCGATAAAATCATTGTTGAAGGCAAAAGCAGCAATGAATCGGTATCAGGCGCGACACCCTGGTATTGGGGAGTGTATAATGTCGTTGATTATATCACGTTGATGGCCTTCCTGGGTGTGCCGGTTCATTATGAAAAAGAAGCTACTGTTTCGCTGGGCGTGTATAACGACCGTTATGAAAAATTAGGTAAATATACCGGATTTTCCCGGGTTTCTCAAAATGCCTATGTCTATCCCGATGAAGTACTGACAGGCGATGCTCTGCGGTATGCCTACCTGGATGCTTTGAACAAAGCCGCAGCGGAATACGATGAGCTGCAGAAGAAAAAGAGTGAGTAGCAAAACGGCCGGGACACAGATGGTGGCGTATTGGCGTATTAGAGTGATGGAGCACTGAAAACGTGAAAACGTCAATTTAAGAGAATATTTTGATTTTAACGGGTATATAGTATATAATATGTGCATACAGTAACCTTCCCCGCAGCCCGGGTGTATACACTGAGTTGAATCAGTACGGCTGCCATTATAGTTCTCTGATTCCGGTACAGGTATCTATAATCAGTGAAAAGCACAACATCTGCCGTGACGCGCGACAAGCGCACCAGGCGAGTGTTTATATCTCCACCGATATACAGCAGGAAACCGATAAGCCGATTTATTCGAATTGACGGGTTCCAGTGGGATTTATAATGTCACTATTCAAATGAAAAGGGAAAGAGTCGATACCTGACTCTGGCCAATAACAGATAATTTTACATTGCATGAAATACTCACAGGCACGGCCGGGCCGGATATTTGTCATACGGCTTGAAGATGGAGACATACTGCATGAAGCAGTAGAAGGATTGGCCCGCTCGGAGAAGATACAGGCAGCCGCGATACTCGCAGTGGGAGGGGCGGACGCGGGCAGCACATTGATAGTCGGACCGGAAGACGGCCGCGCGGAACGCATTGTACCGATGGAGCACATCCTTGAAGGTGTGCATGAACTGACCGGCACCGGTACGCTTTTTCCGGATGAGGAAGGCAAACCGGTACTGCACATGCACATCGCCTGCGGCCGCGAAGACAAAACCGTAACCGGCTGTGTGCGCCGGGGTGTACGCGTCTGGCAGGTGCTTGAACTGATTCTGATAGAATTATGCGATACAGAAGCCGTACGCAGGTTGGACACGGCGACTGGATTCAACCTTTTACAACCATAACACTCACATACCTGAAGGAACCACCATGTCCGAAAAGACAACCGGCGTGTTAAAACTGTTAAAACGAAAAGTTGCTGTATTGCGCGACCCGGCCCTTTCATTCCGGCCCGGCCCGGATAATGTTCTGGTGATACCGGAACTGATCAAAAAATATCAAATTGGAGAAGGCGCTACGATAACCGGCACGGTCAGCAAGAGCGCAAAGGGATTAAAGTTGACCAGCATCGATTCAATCTGTGGCAGACCGCCCGAAGAGTTCATGCAGCGCACGCCGTTTGCGAGCCTGACAGCATTAGCGCCTGTCGACCGCTTCCGGTTGGCCGACTCGGGTGATCCGAGTCTGCGGGTCATTGATTTGATTGCGCCGATAGGCAAAGGCACGCGCGGGCTGATTGTTTCGCCACCCAAAGCCGGCAAAACAATGATACTGGAGAAAATCGCCAACGCGATCAGGGCTTCCCAGCCCGATGCGCGCATAATCGTCCTGCTGGTGGATGAGCGCCCGGAAGAAGTTACCCAGTTCCGCCGCCAGGTGGACGCCGAAGTGCTGTCCAGCTCCAGTGACCAGAACATGAAAGAACATGTAGAACTAGTTGAACTGACTCTGGCGCATATGCGGACCGAACTGGAGTGCGGGCATGACGTGGTGGTCTTGGCTGACAGTATCACCCGTATGGGCCGCGCCTTCAACCTGGTCGGCGGGAACAAAGGCCGGGTAATGTCCGGCGGCATGGGTGCCGGCGCGATGGAAATTCCGCGCCGCTTTTTCGGTGTTGCCCGCAATGCCGAGAATGGCGGGTCGGTGACGATTATCGCGACTGCCCTGGTTGATACGGGGTCGCGCATGGACGAATTAATATTCCAGGAATTTAAAGGCACGGGCAATAGCGAGCTGATGTTGGACCGGTCTTTAGCCGAAGCGCGCATATTTCCGGCGATCAATATTCATGCCAGTGGCACGCGCCGGGAAGAAATGCTGTATACACCGGCAGAATACGAAAAAATTATTACCTTGCGCCGGATATTGAGCGACCAACCCCCGCGCCAGGCTTTGCAGATGCTGCTGGACCAGATTGCTAAATATCCCACCAACGCCGAACTTCTGAACAGTCTGCCGGCGCCGAGATAGCGTGGCTATAGAGTTGTCAGGGTTCAGGGTTCAGAATTCAGGTTGTGGAGTGGGCGACGTGCAGAGTGTTAATCGTAGATTTAAGATGTAATAGCAATAAATAGTTCAGTAATTATTTTGTAGAAAAATCATTTTGTAATCCCCGTATCCGCAAAGACCTTAGCGCCATAGCGTCTTTGCGTTATTTCTTTTTGTGCGGAGGGAGGTGAATGCATTCATTGTGGAGGGCATGGGCGGTTTCCATCAGGCCTTCGGACAATGTTGGGTGGGCGTGAATGGTTTTGCCTAATTCCTTGACGGTGCATTCCAATCTGATCGCTAATGCCGCTT